>JANXLW010000112.1 GCA_025354965.1 Betaproteobacteria bacterium | reverse complement strand
AGCCTTCCAAGGCTTTGTAGCAACAGCAAGTGCGTGTCTCGCATGGAGGGGCTTGTTTCAAAATGCGAGCTGGGTTGCGCCGTTGCGCGCGGCGGGATGACGACATCAATCAACGGGTTACGTTGTGCAATGGTCTGGTCGGTTGGTTCTGTGTCATAGGCGCCGTCGGCCGTGATTTGATCGATATTCTGTTCGATTTGATCAAGCAGTGGCTCTACCTGGGAGGGGTCGTCCACGTCTTGCTCCGTCAATATGGAGGCCTCAATCTGCCCTGTGTTGGCGTCTACCGCCAGGTGCAGCTTTCTCCAGCTACGACGCGTCTTCTTGCCATGCTTTTCTTGGAGCCATTCACCTGCACCAAACACCTTCAGTCCGGTGCTGTCGATCAAAATGTGCGCTGGCCCCTTGGGTAATTTGCATCGATGGGAAATCGACTTCAAGCTCATGGCGCGCCGGCTCACAGTGCGATGGTCCGGGGCCTTCAGATCCACACCCAGCAGATCAAAAATGGAGGCCATCAATCCTTCGGTTTGCCGCAGCGGTTGGCAAAACACCAGACGCAGCATCAAGCTTGTTTCGATCGCAAGATCAGAATAGAAGCACTGCCCACCAGGCGTGCTGCGTCGCAGGGCCGACCCATGTTTCATCGCGTCGTCGGTAACCCACAAAGTCAGACTGCCTCGGGCGCGCAGTGCTGTGTCGTACGCAGCCCAATTACGCACCGTAAATTTCATCTTGGGAATATGATGTCGGCACTTGGAATTGAACTTATTGGGCATGCGCTTGAGAAGCAGCCTGATTCAGGGCCGAAGAGATTAACAGGTCAGCGTTTTGCCTCCGTGCTACAACGCTCCGCAATGTGCGCAATCCCGGCTACACGACGCTATTTCGACAAACCAACGAAGGCGAAGCTCAAGCAAAAATCGATCAAATTCGCACCAAAACCGTATGAAATCTCACCTGGTGGAATAACAAAAATCTGCGCTGAAAATCCGACTACTTATTCAGCGCATCCTTAACAACGCGGTATCATGGCTCGCTGGACGGCGCAAAAAAGTGCCCTGTGCAACCCTATTGGCCGAGGCACTTAAGCCCGGGCCGATTCTTCACCTTATATTCAACTTGCCGGAGTGCCGATTTGCCAGTGGAATTCATTCTCGAAACTCAAGGCCTGACCAAAGAATTCAAGGGATTTGTGGCCGTCAACAATGTCGACCTGAAAGTAGAACGCGGGCACATCCACGCGCTGATCGGTCCCAATGGTGCAGGCAAAACGACCTTTTTCAACCTGCTGACCAAGTTTCTGACGCCCACGCGCGGCACGATCACCTTCAACGGCACCGACATCACGCACGAAAAACCGGCGCAA
>JANXLW010000100.1 GCA_025354965.1 Betaproteobacteria bacterium | reverse complement strand
TCCCCCGCTTTCATCCATAGATCGTATGCGGTATTAGCACAGCTTTCGCTGCGTTATCCCCCACGACTGGGCACGTTCCGATATATTACTCACCCGTTCGCCACTCGCCACCAGGATTGCTCCCGTGCTGCCGTTCGACTTGCATGTGTAAGGCATGCCGCCAGCGTTCAATCTGAGCCAGGATCAAACTCTATAGTTCGATCTTGAAATTTATACTCTTTCGAGTTACTCATAAATTGGAATTAACGTGAATTTCATTTCTGATTTCCACATCTTTTTTACTTCATGAGCGTTTGTTGACCAATTAAGGCCAGTTCCGAAGAACTTGGCAATCGCCTTCAAACGCCCACGCTTATCGGCTGTAAATTTTTAAGGAGCTCCAACAAAATTAGACCCGCTTGCACGACCGCCTAACCCCGCCTTCTTCTTGCCTTCACTGTGATCAGCGAAGCCTCGTATTCTAGCATGAATTTTTAGCCCCATGCGCAATTTTATTTTTTTATATTTTGAAGCGCCTGTGTCAGATGCTTCTCATATCCCCGCCTTAAAAAATGCCAAAGTAAAAAGCGAAGCCTTCGATCATAGCATTAAATTTCACCCGCTGCCCGTATTTGGTCTACGTCGGTAAAAAACACGTGTTATCCCTGCGATATCTTGCCTGGCCGCACGATGACTCGCCATTTGCTTGAAGAGCGACCTTGGGGCCAACGCCAAAAGAGTTGAAAATCACCTGGTGCTGCAAATACTCTTGGTCACGTTTCCTTTTTTTGCGCTGGTGCTGGCCGGTTTCATCGCAGGCTGGCGTGGCTGGCTGCCGCTGGAGGCGATCCCCGGGCTCAACGGCTTTGTGCTGTATTTCGCATTGCCCTGCATGTTGTACCGGTTTGGCGCAGGCCTGCCCATCGCGCAACTGCTGGACGCCAGCGTGTTCCTGCCCTATCTGTTGTGTGCGATGCTGATGGTTGGGTTCGCTGTAGCCATCAGTTTCAGCCAACGCATTCGGTGGAAGGATGCTTCTTTGGGTGCGCTGGTCGCCGCTTTTCCAAACACGGGCTTCATGGGCGTGCCGCTGATCGTCGCACTGCTGGGTACCAGCGCCGCGGGGCCGGCGATCATCACCATCACCGTTGATTTGCTGTTCACCAGCTCTTTATGTATCGCGCTGTCAACGCTGGACGGAGCCGACGTGCACGGGGCCTCCAAGGCCCTGAAAAACGCGCTGAAAGGCATGGCTGTCAACCCGATGCCGTGGGCGATTTTGCTGGGGGCTTTGAGCTCGGCAATTCAATGGGCACCGCCAGCCCCGCTGGGACAAACCCTGGGCATGCTAGCCGACGCGGCCTCGCCCGTGGCCCTGTTCACCATTGGCTCGGTATTGGCCCGATCCCACCTCCTCACTGCCCGCGGCCATGCCCTACCACTGCGCCTGGCCGACTATTTGCCGCTCGCATTTTTAAAATTGGTCGCCCATCCTGTGCTGGTACTGGTTGTTGGCTCGGGTGCGATCCAACTGGGCCTGCCGCTGAGCAAGTTTGCGCTGACCGTGATGGTCTTGGTTGCCGCGTTGCCCAGCGCAAGCAATGTCGCGATGCTGGCCGAAAAGTTTGAAGCCGATAGCGGCCGCATCGCCCGCATTATTCTGGTCTCCACAGCCGCCGCGTTTTTGACGTTTTCGACGGCAGTGGGTTTGTTGCGCTAACTTCCCGCCAAGCGCCCGCCGGATCATTTGCGCTTCGACAACGGGCTGCTTGAAGCCTGACGGCGCACATGGGCGATCACCACGCCACAGATCACCGGTCACAGCGGCTCTGGGTGGTCATGGCCCATGGGTTCGAGCCTGAGCAGTTTTGCGCCGGGGACCAGCGCAGCGACGCGTTCGCCGCCGCTGGGCGCGATCACCGTGTCATCCAGGCCGCGGATCACCAAGCTAGGAAGCTTCAGGCGTCTGAGGCCTTGCGCGCGGGAGCCCGCGGGAGCCGTTGGTGCGCACGGCGACCAGTTGGCGCGTCGCGCCCTCAGGGTAATGGCGGCGATCCCAGGTTTCAGCGGCCACCACTTGCAAGCGCACCAATTCTGTGTATTTTTAGACCCTCCCAACAGCGACTTCTTCGCAGCCGCGACGTACCCGCTCCGGTCTGCGGACAGGATGCCACTTTGGCATGCCATGCTGGTGCGCTTGATTGGCCAAATTCAAGCTGACCCGGGATGGACATCACGGAGGTCAGCGTCAACCGACGCTCAGGGTGTTCGATGACCACCGTCTGTGCGAACCTGCTGCCCCAGGACGAGCCCATCACGTGGGCGCGCGGGATGCCCAACGCGGTCAGCAGGCCCAGACCATCACTGGCCATGTTGCTCAGCGTATACGGCGGCAGCGCCCGCGCTGCCGCCACATCACCCGCGACCATTTTTGCGTTGATCAAGTTCAAATCCACTGGATGGCCATCGAATTTGGTCGACAAACCCAGGTCCGGTTGCCATACCGGATCACAAACCGCCCGCCCAAGGTGCCGCCCTTGCTAGCCGCTGACAAAGCCCCCCAATTGCTTTCGGAGGGTTGGGTTTGAAATCGAAACTTATAGCCGCTTGACCGGCTTTTTCTTCCACACCAGCCGGTAATACGCCGTCTGCAAACCCAACGACGTGAGGAAACAGACCGGGTAACTGGCCCAAATACCGTTGATGCCAAAGGCATTGCTCCACCACCAGGCCAGGGGAATCTGCACCAGCAATATGCTGCCGGCGCTGATCACGGTGGGCCACAACACAGTGCCGCTGGCGCGCATCAGGCCTGACAACACCATGCCCATGCCCATGATGACGCAGCTCCACAGCATGATGTGCAACAGCGTTTGCGCGATTTCGACCACCGCTGGGTCGGTGATGAACCAGCCAATCACCGTGCGCGAAAACAGGTAACCCAGTGCCACCAAGGCTCCCGTCAGCACCAGGTTCATGGCAATCCCGGTCTGGGCAATTTTGCCCAGGGACTGTGCCCGTCCTGCGCCAATGGCTTGCGCGCCCAAAATCGATGCAGTGATCGCAATTGAAATCGCCGGAAACTGCACGTAAGAGATGATCTGATTGACCGCGCCATACGCCGCCGTCGCCTGTGAGCCATAACGGTTCACCAAAAACAGCACGGCCACTTCTGACAATGAAATCGTCACCATCGTCAGCGCCGTGGGCAAGCCGATTTTCAAGATTTTGACCAGGATGGCGCGGTCGATGCGCACCCCGCGCAAAAAGGCCGCGTCGGGGGCCATGGGCGACTTGATTTGCAACAAATGCCAGGCCGTCCACGCCATAGCCAGCAAAAAGCCGATACCCGCTGCATAGGCCCCACTGGCCACGCCCAACTGAGGCAGCCCGAACCAGCCGCGAATCAGCGCCGGCGTGACAACCAGGCTGACCGCCGTGGAGATCAACAGGGTTTTGAGCGGGGTTTTGGTGTCGCTCACACCACGCAACATCGAGGTGACCAGCAAAAACACAAAAATGCAGGGTGCCGCCACGAGCATGATGCGCGCGTAGGCGGTAGAACTGGGCAAAATGTCGGCCGGTGTGCCCAAAGCCAGCAGCAGCGGCTCGGTAAAAATGCCCCCAAAAACGGCCACGACCGCGCCAAACCCCAGGCCCACTGCCAAAGCCGTGCCGGCAATCGCCTTCACCCGATCGGGCTCGCGCGCGCCAAAGGCTTGCCCGATCAACACAGACGCACCCGACCCCAGGCCGATCATGAAGGAAATCAGAAAAAACAGCACCGGAAAAAACGACGAAACCGCTGCCATGGCCTTGACGCCTAACATTTGGCCGAGATAAATGTTGTTGATGGTGCCCGACGCAGCTTGCAGGAAGTTGGCGCCGATCATGGGCACGAGAAACCGCAGGTAGAGCCGCCACAACTTGGGCGGGACAGGCGGGATGCGGGGGTCGCCGGAGGCAGGCCCTGCGGCCGGCGGCGGATTTTCTAAATCAGCTGTCATGTTAATTTTGAAATTAATTTT
>JANXLW010000449.1 GCA_025354965.1 Betaproteobacteria bacterium | reverse complement strand
TTGGTCAAGGTGTTGAGGTGGACTTTTTTGCTCTTCACATAGTCGGGGGCCCATTTGACGTCGGGCCACAGGTCGAGTGAGGGTGGTTCCAAGTACACCGGCCCACTGCCATCCATCACAAAATGGGCGTGACGGGTGGCTGCGCAGTTGGGGATCATGGCCAGCGGCTTGCCGGCAGCGTGGGTTGGGTACATCTTGATCTTGACGTCCAGCACGGTGGTGAGGCCACCCAGACCTTGTGCACCGATGCCCAGTGCGTTGACCTTGTCAAAAAGCTCCAGCCGCAGTGCCTCAGTTTTGTCGAGAGCCTGGCCGGAAGCTGATTTGGCCTGCAACTCGTACATGTCGAGGTCTTCCATCAAGCTTTGCTTGGCCATCAGCACCGCTTTTTCGGCCGTGCCGCCAATGCCAATGCCCAACATGCCTGGCGGGCACCAGCCGGCGCCCATGGTCGGTACGGTTTTGAGGACCCAGTCCACCACCGAGTCGCCCGGATTGAGCATGACCATCTTGCTCTTGTTCTCGGAGCCGCCACCCTTGGCAGCTACCGTTACTTCCAGCTTATTGCCCGGCACGATTTCGGTGTAGATCACCGCTGGTGTGTTGTCCTTGGTGTTCTTGCGGTCAAACTGCGGATCGTTGACGATGCTGGCGCGCAAGGTGTTGTCGGGGTGGTTGTAGGCACGGCGTACGCCTTCGTTGACGGCGTCGTCCAGGCTGCCGGTGAACTCACCCCAGCGCACATCCATGCCGACCTTGAGAAATACGTTGACGATGCCGGTGTCCTGGCAAATCGGGCGGTGTCCGGTGGCGCTCATTTTGCTGTTGGTCAGAATTTGGGCAATGGCGTCTTTGGCCGCAGCGCTTTGCTCTCTTTCGTAGGCACGGGCCAAATGGGCGATGTAGTCGGCCGGGTGGTAGTAGCTGATGTATTGCAGGGCGGCGGCAATGGACTCGATCAGGTCAGACTGGCGAATGGTAGTCATGGTGGTTTGAAACCTCAGGTGTTCAGGGTATGGCGATTGGATGACAATGACGCCAGTTTAACCATCAAGACTCTCCGGTAAAGGTTTGCATGGTGGCTAATTTGATGTAAGTTTGATGCCAGTCAGTGGCTTGTAAGTGCGACCCCTGAAAGTCGCGGGCAGTCTGAATTAACAAGAGGAGTCTTAACCATGAGTGAACCATCATCCGCCATTGAGTCCGTACTGGTTGAAAACCGCGTATTCGCGCCGAGCGAATCATTCGTCAAAGCTGCACGTATATCCGGCATGGAGGGCTATAACGCCTTGTGTGCCGAGGCTGCGAATGATTTCGAGGGTTTCTGGGCCAGACTGGCGCGAGAGAACGTGGTCTGGACCAAGCCCTTTACCAAGACGCTGGACGAGTCCAATGTGCCGTTTTACAAGTGGTTTGAAGACGGCGAACTCAATGCCTCTGCCAACTGCCTTGACAAGCACATGGGCACGCCGGTAGAGAACAAGACGGCGGTTATTTTTGAGGCGGATGACGGCACGGTCACCAAAACCAGTTACAAGGAACTGCTGGCCCGCGTCAGCCAGTTTGCCAACGCGCTCAAGGCCCATGGCATCGAAAAAGGTGACCGGGTACTGGTTTACATGCCCATGACGCTAGAAGGGGTGATTGCCATGCAGGCCTGCGCCCGCATTGGTGCCACCCACAGCGTGGTGTTCGGTGGTTTCTCGGCCAAGGCGTTGCAAGAACGCATCATTGACGCCGGCGCGGTAGCGGTGGTAACGGCCAATTACCAGATGCGCGGCGGCAAAGAGCTGCCCCTGAAAGCCATTGTGGACGAGGGGCTGGGCTTGGGTGGTTGCGAGTCGATCAAAACTGTTTTTGTCTACCAGCGCACAGCCACTGCGTGCAATATGGTGGCGGGGCGTGATGTCACCTTTACCGAGGCCATTGCCGGTCAAAGCTCAGCATGTGCGCCGGTGGCCGTAGGGGCGGAGCATCCGCTGTTCATTCTTTTCACTTCCGGCTCCACCGGCAAACCCAAAGGGGTTCAGCATTCCACCGGCGGCTTCATGCTGTGGGCCAAGCTGACCATGGACTGGACGTTTGATTTGAAGCCGTCGGACGTGTTCTGGTGCACGGCGGACATTGGCTGGATCACGGGCCACGCCTATGTCGCTTACGGTCCGCTGGCCGCTGGTGCAACGCAGGTTATTTTCGAAGGCATTCCGACCTTTCCGGACGCTGGTCGTTTCTGGCAGATGATCGAGCGCCACAAGTGCAGCATTTTCTACACCGCGCCGACTGCCATCCGGTCCCTTATCAAGGCCGCCGAGAGCAACGAAAAAGTTCATCCGGCACGCTCCGATTTGAGCAGTCTGCGCATTCTCGGTACCGTTGGCGAGCCGATCAACCCGGAAGCCTGGATGTGGTACTACAGAAACATCGGCGGCGAACGTTGTCCGATCGTCGACACCTTCTGGCAGACTGAAACCGGCGGTCACATGATCTCGCCGCTGCCGGGCGCCACACCGCTGGTTCCCGGCAGCTGCACCTTGCCTTTGCCCGGCATCATGGCAGCCATCGTGGACGAAGCGGGCCACGATGTGCCCAATGGTTCGGGCGGCATGCTGGTCGTGAAGCGTCCCTGGCCTTCCATGATTCGCACCATCTGGAATGATCCCGAGCGTTTCAAGAAAAGTTACTTTCCGGAGGAGATGGGGGGCACCTATTACCTGGCGGGTGACGGTGCGGTGCGCAGCATTGACCGCGGCTACTTCCGTATCACCGGGCGTATCGACGACGTGCTCAATGTGTCGGGCCACCGTATGGGCACCATGGAGATTGAATCGGCTCTGGTGGCCAAGACCGACCTGGTGGCTGAGGCAGCCGTGGTGGGGCGTCCGGATGACCTGACTGGCGAGGCCATTTGCGCATTTGTGGTGCTCAAGCGCCCCATGCCTACCGGCGACGAGGCGCGCGCCATTGCCAAGGAATTGCGCGACTGGGTCGCCAAGGAAATCGGCCCGATTGCCAAGCCCAAGGACATCCGCTTTGGTGAGAACCTGCCAAAAACCCGCTCCGGCAAAATCATGCGCCGCTTGCTGCGTTCGTTGGCCAAGGGCGAGTCGATTACACAGGACACCTCTACACTGGAGAACCCGGCCATTCTGGACCAGTTGGGGCAAACTTATTGAGGTTTGAAAGCAACGGCTCTTGAGGGTTCACTGGAGTCAGTTGGAACCGAATCTCGGTATCGAAATTCTTGCCGATCGTGGTGGCAGAGTTTGGGGTATAGGCTCGCGCCTCATGCTGTCAAATGCCAAGAAATCGGCGCGGACCTATACCCCAAACTCTGCAGTCGGTATCCTTGGTTAGCGTAGCAAGGTTGATTCGCGCGCAAGGCAAGTCTGCAGCAGGAGCCGACAGTCAGATGCATTGCACAGCGTGCATTTTTGATGGTTAACGGTAGCAATATCTGCGTGTGGCCGTCGGGGCGAACATGCAGAGATTTGGCCGGTTTGGAAATGCCGATGGGTTTTGGACTTCAAACCCAC
>JANXLW010000071.1 GCA_025354965.1 Betaproteobacteria bacterium | reverse complement strand
GGCTTGCCACTGGTGGTGGTGCCGCTGCTGTCCGTGGTGATGCCCAGTCCGCTGGCCATCAGTCTGGTGGCGGTGCCGGTGATGGCGTCCAACATTTGGCAAGCCATTGACAGCAAAGCGCCGCTGTCCCAGGTTAAGCGTTTTACGCCCTTGCTAAGCTCGCTGCTGATTGCCACGGTGATCACCGTGCCCATGACGCTGGCCCTGCCTGCCAAGGTGCTCAACATCATGCTTGCAGCAGCGGTTTTGACGGCGGTGTTTTTGACGGCGCTGAACCCTAAGTTCAATATTTCGCCTGAGCATGAAAAGCTCAGCAGCGCTGCCGTGGGTGCGGTCTCGGGCATCATGGGAGGCATCTCGTCCCTGACTGGGCCGATCATCATCACCTACCTGATGGCGCTCGGCCTGCCGCGTGAAGTGTTTGTGCGCACCATCAGCATCATTTACCTGGCGGGTTCCATTCCGCTTTATGTCGCACTGGCGGTGACGGGGCGGTTTGGCCTGCCAGAGCTACTGGTGTCGCTCCTGGCCATGCTGCCCGCATTTGCCGGCATGAGCCTGGGCAAAAGGATTCGCGGGCATTTGAGCGAGTTCTGGTTTCGCCGGGTGTTGTTGCTGTTTCTCTCAGTGATCGCGCTGGTTTTGTTATTCAAATAATTCGAAGCTGCCCAAGGGCTGGGCCTGTCCGTTGATCAACACCTCAACCAGATGCCGCCCTGCGAAGTGTTTGCGGGTGCTCATCTCCTTCAGGGAAATTTTCTTGTTGAAACCGGCCGCGCTGCCAGGCCCAAGCCGCAAGCTTTTGAGCTTGAACACCTTGGCTGCCGCTTTGCCGCTGGCTTTGATGTAAAGGATCTGAAAATCCACCATCAAGTCCTGCGCAACATCCAGAGGGTTGCTCACCCCGAACGAAATGCCCACCTCGCCGCCAATTTTGCATCGCTCCGGCGTGACCGTGGTATTGAGCAATTTGACCTGGGCCGTTTTGCCGAATCCAAGCGCTTTCAATGCACCTGGCTCACCTTGTTTCACGGCCCAGCGCAAGGCGTGGCGGACAATCCACTCACGCTCGGGCGTTGCGCCCTGGAGCCATCGCTTTGCCACCGCCGACAGGGTACGTGGATTGTCTTTGCCGATGTCGTTGAGGTTGTTGGCCACCGAACGGCGCACAGACAGCGCCGGGTCGTCCTTGAGCAATTCAAGCAATTCCAGCACAGGCGCCGGATCAGCCTGAAACGCAGTCAGGCGCATGGCCCATGGCAGGCGGGGGCGTGTGCCTTCAGTGACCAGACGGCGTACATGTTCGCTCGGGTCGGTGGCCCATGATTTAAGCCGCGCCAGCGTTGCCTCGGGATGGCGGATCAGATAAGCGCGAACCGAAAATTCACAAGTGAAGCGTCGCGTCAGCACATACTGCGCCGCCATCGATTCTTCAAAATGGCTCAGACCGAATTTGGCCACAAAAAAGCCGTGGGGCATAAATAGAAAACCGCCCATGCCAGAACCGACCACACGTGTCACCGGCTGCGCGCTGGAGCGCAACAAAATGTCCAACGCTGGCGAGTAGTCTGGCGGCAGATGCTGGCGCAAAGTGTGGGCAATGTGCCAACCCCGTGCCGTCAACGACAGCGCTTCGTAGCCCTGGAGTGCATCACGCACAAAAGACTTGGCATCGAACGCAGGATGCACCGCAGCGATCA
>JANXLW010000067.1 GCA_025354965.1 Betaproteobacteria bacterium | reverse complement strand
TTGCGCCTCGGGCCTGTCGGCCGTGCAGATGGCGGCCGACCGCATCCGCGTGGGCGAGGCCGACGTGATGATTGCCGCGGGTACCGAGAGCATGAGCATGGTGCCGATGATGGGCAACTCGCCCAGCCTCTCGCCCACCATCTTCACCAACACCGATGATGTGAACAACTATGGCATTGCCTATGGCATGGGCCTGACGGCCGAGAAAGTGGCCACGCAGTGGAAGGTCAGCCGAGACGCCCAGGATGAGTTTGCCTACGCTTCGCACATGAAAGCCATCGCGGCCATGAAGGCGGGCGAATTCGCAGATGAAATCACTCCTGTGGAGGTGACCGACCGCGTCCCCGATCTGGCGACGGGTGAAGTCATCCGCAGCATCCGCAAGGTCAAGCTGGACGAAGGCGCCCGGCCTGACACCACGGTAGAAGGCCTGTCCAAACTCAAGACGGTGTTTGCCGCACGCGGCTCGGTCACGGCGGGCAACAGTTCGCAAACGTCCGACGGCGCTGGCGCGCTTATTTTGGCCAGCGAGGCCGCCGTCAAACGATTTGGCCTGCGCGCCCTGGCTCGCTTTGTCAGCTACGCAAGCCGCGGTGTGCCGCCGCACATCATGGGCATCGGCCCGATTGAGGCGATTCCTGCGGCGCTCAAATACGCAGGCCTGCGCCATGAAGATATCGACTGGTTCGAGCTGAACGAGGCGTTCGCCGCGCAGTCGCTTGCCGTCATGCGTACGCTGGGGCTGGACCCGGCCAAGGTCAACCCGATGGGTGGCGCCATTGCGCTGGGACATCCGCTGGGAGCGACGGGCGCTATCCGCTCGGCGACAGTGGTTCACGCGCTGCAGCGTAAAAATCTTAAATATGGCATGGTGACGATGTGCGTTGGCATGGGGCAGGGCGCCGCCGGGATTTTTGAGCGGATTTAGAACAACGCTTTGGTTGGCGGCTGATTGATGGATTGATTGGCGAATGATCCCATGACAGTTCACCCGTTTGATGATGCCGTTGCCCTGCAGTGGCAAAGCGATGGCGCAACCGGGCACTGGCTCGGTCACACGAGCGCGCCGTATGGCAATTTTGTGGGGCCGTTTGGCGGCATTTCTGCTGCGCAAATGCTCAATGCGGTGCTGTTGCACCCGCAGCGCCTGGGCGACCCCGTCAGCTTGACGGTCAATTTTTGCGCTGCAGTGGCCAACGGAGAGTTCTTTATTCATGCGCGGCCCGCACGCACGAACCGCTCCACCCAGCATTGGCTGATCGAGATGATGCAGGCGGGTGAAGCCGTGTTGACGGCCACTGCAGTGACGGCAATTCGACGCCCCACGCTGGGCCTGCATGAATGCGCCATGCCCGCCGTGCCGCCGCCCGAAGAAACACCCGTAAAACAGCGCTTTGCACCCATGCAATGGCTCAAGCGCTATGAAATGCGATTTGTCCGTGGCGGTTTTCCGGAGCCCCTTAATGACGCCGACGCAGGCACCAGCCAGACGCAAGTCTGGCTGCGGGATGTACTGGCCCGCCCGCTGGATTTTGCGTCTCTGGCGTCCGTGTCCGACGCATTCTTTCCGCGCCTGTTTTTGCGCCGTGCGCGGTTTGTGCCGGTTGGCACGGTGTCCATGACCATTTACTTTCATGCGCTGGCTGAACAACTCGTCCAGGTCGGCAGCGGCTATATTCTGGGACAAGCCCAAGGCCAGCATTTTCAAAATGGCTTCTTCGACCAGACAGCCCAGTTGTGGAGCCAGTCAGGCGAGATGCTGGTGACCACGCACCAGATTGTTTACTTCAAGGAATAGATATGACCCCCACGTTCCGCACTGCGTGTCGTCACTGCCCCCCGAGGGGGCCCAGCCCTGCTGGGGGCGGCCCGGCGCTGGGCTGATGATATGACCTCACCCGTTGCACTCATCATCGGCGCAGGCGACGCCACGGGCGGGGCCATTGCCCGGCGTTTTGCGCGCGAAGGTTATGTGGCCTGCGTAACCCGCCGCAGCCTTGACAAACTACAACCGCTGCTGGACCAGATCAAGGCCGATGGCGGACAAGCGCACGGCTTCGCTTCAGATGCGCGCAAGGAAGATGAAGTCATTGCCCTGGTGGAGCAGATCGAGTCCACCTTGGGCCCGATTGAAGTGCTGGTGTTTAACATCGGCGCCAACGCGCCCAGCAGCGTGCTGGAAGAAACGGCGCGCAAGTACTTCAAGATTTGGGAGATGGCCTGCTTTGGCGGGTTTCTCAAT
>JANXLW010000477.1 GCA_025354965.1 Betaproteobacteria bacterium | reverse complement strand
TGTTCACTACCCTGATCGAGGCTGGCCGCCAGTTGCAGCACCTCGTCGACAGCAAACCCGGGCGCCGCCAACGCGCGCTCAAACGCCGGTCGGCCCTCGGTCAGGGTGCCCGTCTTGTCCACGATCAGCGTGTCCACCTTGCGCAGATTCTCAATCGCTGCGGCATCCCGAAACAGCACGCCTTGCGTCGCACCTTTGCCGGTCGCCACCATGATGGACATCGGCGTTGCCAGTCCCAGCGCACAGGGGCAGGCAATGATCAGAACGGCCACCGCGTTGATCAACCCATAAACCCAACTCGGTTCGGGTCCGAACCAACCCCAGCCAAAGAAGGTCAGCACCGCAACCGCCACCACCGCGAGCACGAAGTAGCCGGCCACCAGATCCGCCATGCGCTGCATCGGCGCCCTGGAGCGTTGCGCCAAGGCCACCATCTGCACGATTTGGGCCAGCACGGTGGCGCTGCCGACGCGCTCCGAGCGCATCACCATCGCACCGCTGGTATTGAGCGTGGCGCCGATGAGCTTGTCGCCGACGCGCTTGCTGACCGGCAGTGGCTCGCCCGTCAGCATCGACTCATCGACCGCACTGCTGCCCTCGACAACACTGCCGTCCACCGGCACCTTTTCACCGGGACGTACGCGCAGGTGGTCACCCACGTGCACGTTCGCCAGCGCTATGTCTTCCTCGCTGCCATCGGCACCGATGCGGCGCGCCGTTTTGGGCGTCAGGCCAAGCAGTGATTTGATGGCCGCCGAAGTCTGCGAACGGGCCTTCAGTTCCAGCATCTGGCCCAGCAGCGTGAGCGAGATGATCACCGCCGCCGCTTCGTAATAGACCGCCACCCGACCCATGACGATGAACGAGGCTGGAAATACCTGGGGCGCAACGGTAGCAGCAACGCTGTAGACGAAAGCGGCACCAGTGCCCAGCCCGATCAGCGTCCACATGTTGGGGCTGCGGTGAACCACCGACTGCCAGCCCCGTGAGAAGAACGGCCAACCAGCCCACAGAACAATCGGCGTCGCCAGCGCCAGCTCGACCCAACTCTGGAGCGCCATGTCCATCCACTGCAACCGATGCCCCAGCATGGCCAGCACAAACACCACACCGGTCAATGGCAGGGACCACCAGAAGCGGCGCGTGAAGTCGCGCAACTCGGGGTTGTTGTCGTCTTCCGGATTGGGCAGCATAGGCTCCAGCGTCATGCCGCATTTGGGGCAATTGCCGGGCCGGTCCTGCCGCACTTCCGGATGCATAGGGCAGGTATAAAGAGTGCCGGCCGGCGCCATGCCGTGCTGATGGTGCAGGTGAGCGTCGGCGTGCTGCCCGTGGTCATGCTGGCTCATTTCGACTCCTTGAAAGCCGCAACGTCAATGTGTGGCGGGTTGACGCCGAAGGCGAGGAAAAAATCCGGGAGTTTGGCCGGCGTAGCGCGCATAGTCGTCGCCAAACCGGGTTTGCATTTCGGCTTCTTCCGTGCTGGCCAGACGCGCGTACATCAGCAGCAGAACCGGGAACATGAGCAGGGTCAGCAATGTTGGCCACTGCAGCAGGAAACCCAGCAGAATCAGCACAAACGCAAGGTATTGCGGATGACGTACATGCGCGTAAGGTCCAGCCGTGGCCAGCTTGGCCTGCCGTTGCGCGTGGTACAGCACGTTCCACGCGCTCGACAGCAACAGAAAGCCGGCAGCCAAAAAGACGTAGCTGGCAATGTGCAGCAGTCCCAAGTGCGGATCGCCTTTCGTTCCCAGCAGGGTGGCCCACAAATGGCCGCTGTTGTGCGACATCAGATCAAGAGTCGGGTATCTGGTCTGCAGCCAGCCGGACAACAGGTAGATGGTCAGCGGGAAACCATACATCTCTGCGAACAAGGCGACGACGAATGCCGCAAATGCGCCAAAAGTGCGCCAGTCACGCGCCGTCTGTGGCTTGAAAAAGCTGAACGCGAACATGATGAAGATGGCCGAATTGAAGACGACCAAGAGCCACAAGCCGTAGGCGTTTTCGGCGTGGTTCATGATCGGTCTCCCGGTTTCGCCTGATCGGCCGGCGACGTGTCCGACCGATTACCGCCAGCATCGCCATGGTGCGCGTGATGACCATGACCCCCGTGCATGAAGACGTGCATCAAGGGGCAGGCCAGTAGCAGCAAATAGGGCAGTGCTCCAAAGAAATGGGCGCGATGTTCGGTCAGCAGGAAGTAGCCGGCAACGCCGCCCAACACGATCAGGCCGATCGAATAGCGTGTGCCCCAGAACCCCTTGGGTTCATTGTCCCTGTTGCAATGGTCGTGGTTCATGACAAACTCCTGCAGCAGCGTGATGGCTGACGCCGCCTGATGAAGAATCTTGATCCGAAATTCGTACAGTTTCGCATCCGTGCCGGCGAGTTGCCGCTACTTGCTCACCGCAGCCGTAACCTTCCTCATCGCCGCCACCTTGACTTGACCCTTCATGCCGGCGTCGTAATGCCCCGGCTGCAGACAGGCAAAATCGACTTTTCCGGCCTTGGAAAATTGCCAGATCACTTCCCCGGTTTTTCCTGCCCCAACGCTGATCATGCTTGGGTCGTCATGTTCCATGCCGGGATATTTTTTCATGGCGTCGTAGTGCTCTTTCAGATCTTTCTCTGTTCCAAGCACAAATTCGTGTTTCAGCTTTCCCGCATTTTTCACGACAAAGCGGATCGTCTCCCCTTGGTTGACGGAAATCGCGGCCGGCATGAACCGCATCGCGTCGCTCATTTCGACTGCAACCGTTCGCTTGACATTGGCAGCCACTCCAGCTTTGCCAATGGTGGACTCATCGTGCCCGCCGGCGTGCTTGCCACTGGCCCAAGCGGCAGGCGCCAAAGCTGAGAATGCGAAGACGCCAAGAGCGGCAGCAGAAAAAATGCGAACTTTCATGAATTCTCCGAGAGGCTGAGCATTGAAACGGGAGCGCCAGGAAATGGCACAGGGGGCGCATTTTCCTTTGCGCTTCCCATTGTTTTTTGACGCACCCAACAAATGGATGACATCTCAATTACATCTTTGTCATCTTCAGACAAGAAGGCACTTTCGGGTGCAATTGCACGCTGTTTCTGCTGAGCAGTCTACAACGCGTAATCTTGCGGCGTCCGGCATGCCGTGCGTTCCTGCGGCAGCGCGTGTGACAGACAGCCTACTGACCAATTTGTAATTTGCTCGTCACGTCTGTGTCGGGGTCCGGTTTCTACAGTTCACTCACATCGCAACGTTGCGATGGAAGTTGGACAAGACGGTACACGATGACAACCGACCTGCCCAAAGATGTTCAACACCCTTGAAAGGAATCATCATGAAAACCAAATTTGCGGCCACCGCCTTGATCCTCGCGTCGGGCTTGATTGTGAATTCCATGGCGCTCGCCGGCGACAGGAGTGTGCAAAACAGAACCGCGCGCAGCTATGCTGTGTTCACCGGCCTCACGCAAAACGGCAGCCCGTCCGGCGTCACGCGCGAACAGGTCAAAGCGGAGTTCGCCGAGGCCGTTCGCACCGGCAACATCACAACCAATGGGGAGCGCGGCCTCCAGCTCAACGAGCTGTACCCAAGCCTCTACCCGGCCAAGCCCGTGCAAGCCAGCGTCACGCGCGAACAGGTCAAGGCAGAACTCGTGGCAGCCCTTCGCACCGGCGACTTCTACCTCAATCGGGAGAACGGAGGCAAATGCAACGAGGTGCATCCGGCCATGCATCCTGCCCAGTGAGCTCGAAATCCCGTCGTCAGGTCGGAATTATTCTGCGCCTGGCGTCCCGGGATTTCCTAGCTCACCGGAAACTGACGGGATAATTACATTTCAGCAAGGTTCGCAACAGCGCGCGCTTCGAGGTGCAGAATTGACCACGTGAAAAGCCCGTCTTCAAAGGAATGCCGCCATGAAAATTCTCATTGTTGAGGATGAGCCAAAGACGGGCGACTACCTGAAGCAGGGCTTATCCGAATCGGGGTTCGTCACCGAGCTGGCGGTCAACGGTGTCGACGGCTTGCACTTGGCCCTGACCGGAGATTTCGATCTGCTGGTACTCGACGTCATGCTGCCCGGTCTGAACGGCTGGCAAATTCTGGAACAACTGCGTCATGGGGGAAAAGACATGCCGGTGCTGTTTCTGACGGCCCGCGATCAGGTCGAGGATCGCGTCAAGGGGCTGGAACTGGGGGCCGACGATTACCTCGTCAAGCCGTTCGCCTTTTCGGAGTTGCTGGCGCGGGTGCGCACCTTGCTGCGCCGCGGCAAGGGCAACCTTGAGGCCAGCGTACTGCATGTGGCGGATCTGGAACTCGATTTGCTGCGCCGACGCGTCAGTCGGGCCGGCCGCCGCATCGATCTGACCGCCAAGGAATTCGCGCTGCTTGAATTGCTGCTGCGGCGCCAGGCCGAGGTGCTGCCGCGCTCGCTGATTGCGTCGCAGGTGTGGGACATGAATTTCGACAGCGACACCAATGTGATCGAGGTCGCCATGCGGCGCCTGCGCGCCAAGGTCGACGATCCGTTCGAGCCCAAGCTGATCCGCACCGTGCGCGGCATGGGTTATGTGCTGGAGGTGCCCGATTGCGCTTGACGGGCAGAACCTCCATCACCTGGCGGCTGACGCTGATGTTCATCACGGCCTCGTCGGCTGTGCTGCTGGCGCTCGGTTTCTTCATTGCGTCGACGGTGCAACAGCACTTTGTGGATCTGGACATGGAAGTCCTGACCGGCAAGATGGAACTGGCCCGCAGCGCCTTGGCGATGGTGCAATCGCCCAACGAACTGGCCGGTATCTCGCAACATCTGCAGCATGCGCTGGTCGGCCACCATGACCTGGACGTGATGGTTCTCGACGCCAATCGAGCCTTGCTTTTTGCCACGCCCAATGTCAATTTCCCACCCAGCCTGGTCGTCTCCAGCGCGTCTCTCAACCCGTACCACCCGCTGGTCTGGACCGTGGGACAGCAAACCTACCGCGCCATCGCGGCCGAGCTGCCGACCGGCATCCCCGGCGCGCCCAGGTTGAGCGTGGCGGTGGCTACCGACATCGCCCACCATCAGATTTTCATGCGCTCTTTTTTGCAGACCTTGTGGCTGTTCGTGGCCGGCGCCGCGCTGCTCAGCGGCGTGCTGGGCTGGCTGGTGGCGCGGCGCGGCCTGGCACCGCTGCGCGCCATGCGCGAGCAGACCCAGGTCGTCACGGCCCAGCAGTTGAATCACCGCCTGCCGCTGACCAGCGTGCCACTGGAACTGGCGGAACTGGCGCAATCGCTGAACGACATGCTGGCGCGGCTGGAGGAGGCGTTTCGCCGCCTGTCCGATTTTTCTTCCGACATTGCGCACGAGCTGCGCACGCCGGTCAGCAACCTGATGACGCAAACCCAGGTCGCGCTGTCGAAGGCGCGCAGCGCCGACGAATACCACGCCATTCTGGAATCCAACGCCGAGGAGTTCGAACGCATGGGCCGCATGATCTCCGACATGCTGCTGCTGGCCAAGGCCGACAACGGCCTGGTGGTGCCGCACCGCGAAAACGTCAGCGTGGCGGCCGAAGTGGGTGCCCTGTTCGACTACTACGACGCGGTGGCGGAAGAAAAACATCTGCAGTTGAGCCTGCAAGGCAACGCTAGAGTCAGCGCCGACCGCATCATGCTGCGCCGTGCGCTGGGCAACCTGCTGTCCAACGCGGTGCGCCATGCCAGCCCCGACACGACCATCCGCGTCAGCGTCGGCGCCGACCCAGGAGCCGTCACGATTGGCATAGAAAACACGGGGGAATCGATTGCCGAGGAACATCTGGAGCGCATCTTCGACCGTTTCTTCCGCGTCGACCCGTCGCGCCAGCGCGCCGGCGAAGGCACCGGCCTGGGGCTAGCCATCACCAAATCCATCGTGCTGGCCCACGGCGGCAGCATCGGCGTCGCGTCGGCCGACAAGCTCACCCGATTCTCGATCCGGCTGCCCCGGCAGGCAACATGAAGCTGTCCGCCTGGAGCCTTGTCTTCGCCAGTTGGCTGATCGCCGCCTGCTCCGCCCTGGGCGCCTTGTTCCTGGGCGAGGTGATGGGGTTCGCGCCCTGCGTGCTGTGCTGGTACCAGAGAATGTTCATGTTCCCGCTGGTCTTCATCCTGGCGGTAGGGCTGTTTCCGTTCGACCCCAAAGTCGTGCGCTACGCCCTGCCGCTGGCGCTGGTCGGCTTGGCGGTGGCGGTGTTCCATCTGTTGCTGACGGCCGGTGTGATCCCGCAAAGCATGACCCCCTGCCGCCAGGGCATTCCGTGCGGCCTGGTGCAGATTCAGTGGTTCGGCTTCGTCACCATTCCGCTGCTGTCGGCGCTCGGTTTTTTCAGCATCAACCTCTTGCTCATCGCAAGCCACTTCAAGAAATCCTCATGAAACAGAAAAATATCTTCATTGCCGCCGCTGCGCTGCTGCTCGTCGTCTTCATCGCCGGCGCCTGGTTTTACAGCAACCGGCAGGCGGAGCAGGCGGCCCAGTTGGCGGCCAAGAACCAGTTGGCCCTGGCGCGGGCCCAGGCGCCGAGTTTCGGCAACCCGAATGCGCCGGTGCAGATCGTCGAATTTTTTGACCCGGCGTGCGGAACCTGCCGCGATTTCTATCCGCTGGTGAAGGAAATGATGAAGGCCAATCCGGGCAAGATCAAGTTGTCGATGCGCTATGCGCCGTTTCATCCCGGCTCGGATCAAGTCGTCAAAGTGATGGAGGCAGCAAGAAAGCAAGGCCAATTCCAGCAGGCACTGGAAGTGCTGTTTGCATCCCAAAACGATTGGGTGCAAAACCATACGGCGCAAGTGGCGTTGATCTGGGGGCCGTTGAGCGCCTTGGGCCTGGACATGGACCGTCTCAAGAACGACGTCAACTCACCTGAAGTCGCGCGGGTCATCGCGCAAGACCTGGCTGACGCGAAAACCCTGAATGTCACCATGACACCGGAATACTTTGTCAACGGTAAGCCGCTGCCGAACTTTGGTTTTGACGAGCTGAAAAAACTGGTTGACGATGCGCTGGTCAGCGCCACCGGGAAATAGTTTGCAAGTGGGACGCAGCGCTTCAGTGCTTAACCCGGGCGATGCATAAATCGCGGGGAATGTGCGAAGCGACCACAAGAGCCATGTTGTTGTGTATCCAGTGTTCGCGTTGGTGGGACGCCAGAAACTCGGTTACCGCCAGGTAGTGCACCACGTCACAAAATGTGAGCTCGCAGCTTGCGGGCCATTGTGCAAAGCTCTCCTCAGCGGATTCCAGGATTGAATCGGCCGCCCTGGAGTCGCAGCCGTTGCGTTTCATCACCACCAACTTGAAAAGTTCTCTGTCGACTAAACCGGGGTGATCGGCAGCAACTAGTCGGTACAGTGCCAGCAGTTCCTTGCTCACTCGCGCTGTGTGGCGACGCTCTTGCCACGCCAGCATCCATTCTTCAAACAAACCGCGCAATACGCCGTGCGCAGCCCCATGTTCTGATGCCGAATTGATCGACGGTGCGCCAGCGGAGTCCGTCGACGCCATCGAACCGGGGTCTCTGGTTTGCATAGGATGCGAGCCTCCCGTGTAAAAAGTGGAATCAGATTTGCCCGTTGGTGGTGTTCAGCTTTAGCATCAACGCTGCCATGTCCGCTGCGCTCAGGCCTGACGCATTCGCGGCAGAACTCATGAAGGTGGTCATCGCGCTCGCCAGACCGCTTTTGCCAGCAGTGGCGGCCATCATGCTGTTTCCCATCATGCCGCCCATCGCCATGGAGATCGCTGTGCTGCCCTTCTTGCCATCCATCATCCCGTCTGACGCATCGTTCATCATGGCTGTGACCAGGGTTGACGAGACTGCCATGTTCAGGGTTTTCGCGTACTGCGACATGGCAGCCAGCGTCATGCCATAGTTCTTCGCATCCAGTGTCGCAGCGGCACCGGCGCCTGGCACCAGCGGATTGATGGGCTGGGTATGGAGGATATCGGTTACCGAAAAGTAGTTGCCCAAGGCCGTGTTGGCCGCAGCGATGTTGGCATCGGTCATACCACCTGTCATGGTCAGCGACCGAGTCTGGGCCATGGAAGTGACGGGCGTGACCCAGACGCCAGTGATATTGGCACCGCTGGCCACCGTTGGCAGCACGGCACTCATGACGTCGTTTGATGTTGTGGTCATGGTGGTTTGGGTCGCTTCATTGGTGTAGCTTGCGCCGCTCATTTGCAGCATGACCGGGCCGGTGTAGCTGCCCAGCGGTAATGTGAATTTGCCCTGGCTGTCAGTGGCGACGCTGGCAATCTGTGCGCCCATGGTGCCATTGTTGACCGCAAAGGCCATCACCGTGGCGGAGCTTACCGGCCCGTTGAATACCGTACCGCTGACCGTCGCATTCATCACGGGCACCGGTGGGGTGCTGCCAATCTGGCCACCCGCCGCATTGAGCTTGGTCACCAGGGTCGGTGTGGTGACGCCCGATTGGTTTTTGGCAGATTTCATGAACGCGTCCATGGCGCCCCCCATGCCGCTGGTTCCGGCATTAGCCGGCATCGTCATCATCCCGCCTCCCATGCCGCCCATCTGCACCGGGGTAGCACCGGCCATGCCATTCAGAACGCCGTCGGTTGCATCGTTCATCATGGCCGTGACCATGCTTGACGAGGAACTCAATCCCAGTGTCTGTGCATACTGCGACATCGCGGCCAGCGTCATGCCGTAGTTCTGCGCATCCTGGCTGGCGCCGGTGCCGGAGCCTGGCACCAAAGGATTCATCGGTGCAATGTGCAGGATGTCGCTCACGGAGAAGGTGTTGCCCATGGCCGTGTTGGCAGCAGCAATGTTGGCGTCGGTCATACCGCCCGCCATGTGTTGCGCCCTCGCTTGCGCCATGGCCGTCAGAGGTGTCACCTGAACGCCGGTTGTATTGGCTTTGGCGGCGACGCTGGGCATGACGGCCGTCATCACGTCGCCGTTCGCCATGGTGACGGAAGCGCCAGTCGCCTCATCCGTGTAGCTGCCGCCACTCATCTGCAGCAGCACCGGACCGCTGTAAACACCAATATCCATCCTGAAGTTCCCATTGACGTCTGTGGTCGCAGTGCCGATCTGCGCGCCCATCTGACCGCTGCTGATGCCGTAGGCCGTGATAGCGGCATTGCCCACCGGACCTTTGGTGACGGTACCGCTGACGAAGCCGGTGCCACCCGAGCCGACGTCGGCGCCTCCACCGCCGCAGGCCGTAACCAGCATCACTGTTGCGACCAGTGCCATGACCAATCGCAGGCGCAGAGAAAAAAATTTGGCCATTTGAGGCTCCTTAAAAGTCAAAAAATAAATACGACACAAGGACTCACGGTTCCAGGTTGGGACCGTGGTAAAAATACATGCCTACCCGAATGCGTTGATCCGCACCGGGTTGCTCACGGTCCTGATCACTCAGCAAGGTGGCGTCGCGCACGACGTCGTGGAAAGCGTTGGACCAGATTTGACGCGCCAGCTTGCTCAAGACGGCAACCGACTCCGGGCGCAGGCTGTTGGCAAATACGCTTTGTTCCAGCATGGGCGCTGCGCCAGCCTTGAGGTTATGCGCCGCCGCCGCGAGGTGGTCGCCAACGTTGTCGGCAAACAGTTGCAACATCTCGGCGCTTCCTTCTTTGGGCACAAAAGCGTCCATGCACAAGCTGACTTTGTCGCCGCCGTCGTTCGAGCCAGTCTGTGCGCGACTTGCAACACCAAGGCGTATCAATTCCCGCAACAAAGTGTGGGGATGAACGTCACGCGAGGCCGACGCGGCCAGTGCTTCAAACGAGCCAGGGCCACCGGTGCGCTCCAGCACCCGTGGTCGCCCCTGCTGATCGCAATAGGCTGGATCATTCGCCCAACGGGTGAAGACTTCCATGACCGCTCCGAAAGTCTTGGCCTGAGGGCGTGGCTGCCCCACCGCGCGCCACTCCCGCACATCCTTGCGATGGATGCCGGTCAATGTACTGAGGCTTGAATCGTTGACCCGCGCTGCATTTGCTTCAAGAACGCTTGTTGCAGACTCCAGGAAGGTTTTCTTGAGTGCGTTGGCAAAGCGGGGGTAGGTTACCCCCTCGTGCAACAGGAGTTCCACCAGCGGCGTAACCAGGCGCAAGGCAGCAGCAAGGGAAAGATCGGCGCGCGATTCGGACATGGTCTGGCAAGCAGTTGAATTTAATTAAATGGGAATATATCCCATTTTTATTTTAAACGCAAGCGTGCGCCATCACGCGCAAAACCTCCTGTCCATACGCCTCCAACTTCTTCGCACCAATGCCACTGATGCCTTGCAAGTCGTCCAGGGATTGCGGCGCCCGCTGGGCTATTGCCGTCAACGTGGTATCGTGAAAAATGACGTAGGCGGGCAGGTTGTGCTGCCTGGCCACTTCAGCCCGCCAGGCCTTCAGGGCCACGTAGCGGCTCTGACCATCAGCGTCCAGTGAGGCTGGTGCTTTGACGACGGCAGGCATGCTGGCGCGCTTGGCTTTGCGCGCCGCTGGACTGGAGACCGATTCGCGCAACCGAACGGGTACTTCGCCCTTGAGCACGGCGCGCGAGGCATCGGTGAGCTGCAAGGTGTTGAAGGCCCGGGCATCAACCGTCACAGCACCGATGGCAATCAATTGACGCAGCACACCGCGCAGTTGCACTTCGCTGAAGGTGGCGCCAAGGCCAAAAGTACTGAGGGTTTCGTGTCCGCGCTGGGTGACTTTGTCGGTACTTTTGCCGCGCAGAATATCCATGATGTGACCGACGCCATAACTGATACCGCTCATTTGCTGCACGCGGTAGATGGTGCTGAGCAACTTGCGCGCCGCCTCTGTGCCATCCCATACCTCTGGTGGCGTCAAGCAGTTGTCGCAATTCTGGCAGGGCTTGCTGGCTTCCCCAAAGTACGCCAGCAGGCGCACACGCCGGCAATCGGTGGCCTCGGCCAGACCCAGCAGCGCATCAAGCTTGCCGCGCAGGCCTTGTTTGAACTCCTCATCGGCCGGACTCTCATCAATCATGCGGCGCTGGTTCACCACGTCTTGCAGGCCGTAACACATCCAGGCGTCGGCCGGCTGGCCATCGCGCCCGGCACGCCCGGTTTCCTGGTAATAGCCCTCAATGTTTTTGGGCATGTCCAGGTGTGCGACAAAGCGCACGTCGGGCTTGTCGATGCCCATGCCGAAAGCGATGGTGGCCACCATCACAATGCCCTCACTGCGTAGAAATTGATCCTGATTGGCTTGACGAACCTTGTTGTCCAGCCCGGCGTGGTAAGGCAGCGCAGCGATGCCCTCATCGCACAACAGGCTGGCAATCTCTTCCACCCGTTTGCGCGATTGGCAATAGACAATGCCGGCGTCGCCCAGGTGCTCAGCCGAGATGAAGCGCAGCAGTTGTTGCGTGGCATCGCGCTTTTCGACGATCGTGTAGCTGATGTTGGGGCGGTCGAAGCTGCTGACAAACTGGCGTGCGTCCTGCAGTTGCAGCCGCTCCAGAATATCGGCCCGGGTCAGGCTGTCGGCGGTGGCGGTCAACGCCATGCGTGGCACGCCGGCGTAACGCTCATGCAGCACCGTCAATGCACGGTATTCGGGCCGGAAGTCATGGCCCCATTGACTGACGCAATGCGCCTCGTCAATGGCAAACAGGCTCAAATGGCCGCTCTCGTGCAGGCAGTCCAGTTGCGCCAGGAAGCGTGGTGTGGTGACCCGCTCGGGCGCGGCGTACAGCAAGGTGATATCGCCGCGCAACAGACGCCGTTCCACCTGCGCGGCCTCTTCACCCGACAAGGTCGAGTTCAAAAACGCAGCGCTGACGCCGGCCTCATGCAAGGCGCCGACCTGATCGTGCATCAAGGCGATCAGTGGCGAGATCACCACCGTGATGCCCAGGCCTGCCCGCTGACGCGTAATGGCCGGAATCTGGTAGCACAGCGATTTACCGCCACCGGTGGGCATCAGCACCAGCGCATCACCGCCGCCCACCACGTGCTCGATGATGGCTTGCTGTGGTCCACGGAACTCGCCATAGCCAAAGACTTCCTGAAGAATATGCTGAATTGACAAAATCGCTTGCAATGAATGGATTGGCGGCTAACTCCGCAATTGTCCCACCCGGCGCACGGAAAACGTCCGGCTTTCTACAATAAGACACTATGAAGTTACCCGAATACACCCGCGGCCACGCTTTGCCGGATATTTTGCACAAGCGCATCATGATTCTGGACGGTGCCATGGGCACCATGATCCAGCGCTTCAAGCTGGACGAAGCGCAGTACCGCGGGGAAAGATTCAAGGGCTTCCACAAGGACGTGAAAGGTAACAATGAGCTGCTGTCGCTGACGCGCCCGGACGTCATAGCCAGCATTCACCAGCGTTATCTGGCGGCCGGCTCCGACCTGGTTGAGACCAACACCTTCGGCGCCACCAGCGTCGCCCAGGCTGACTACGACATGGCCGATCTGGCAGCCGAGATGAATTTCGCCTCGGCGCAACTGGCCCGCGCCGCCTGTGACAAATTCTCGACGCCGGACAAACCCCGCTTTGTGTTGGGCGCCCTCGGCCCGACGCCCAAGACCGCCAGCATCAGCCCGAACGTGAACGACCCGGGCGAACGCAATGTCAATTTCGAACAACTGCGCGCCGCCTATTACGAACAAGCCGAGGCACTGGTGCGGGGCGGCGCCGACGTGCTGCTGGTGGAAACCATTTTCGACACACTGAACGCCAAGGCGGCGCTGTTTGCCATTGATGAATATTTTGAAGCCTCGGGCGAGCGTCTGCCCCTGATCATCAGCGGCACCGTGACCGACGCCTCCGGGCGCATCCTGTCGGGTCAAACCGTGACGGCGTTCTGGTACAGCGTGCGCCACGCCCAGCCGCTGGCCATCGGGCTCAACTGTGCCCTCGGTGCAGCGCTGATGCGGCCCTACATCCAGGAGCTGGCCCGTGTGGCAGGCGACACCTTCATCAGCTGCTACCCGAACGCCGGGCTGCCGAATCCGATGAGCGACACCGGTTTTGACGAGACACCCGCCGACACGAGCCGGCTGCTGCGCGAATTTGCCGCCGAGGGCCTGGTCAATATTGTGGGTGGCTGTTGCGGTACGACGCCGGAACACATCAGCGCGATCCGTACGGCCGTGGCACCGCTGTCTGGTCGCGTGCTTCCAAAGGGTTATCGCGACAAACAGGCGGCCTGATTCAGCGAGCCCTTAAAATCCCAACCATCCAAGGAGCGTTGCAGCGGGTCAGAAGTCCCGTCAGGCTTGGATGCCCCCAACGACGCTCACCTGCTGTTTGATGTTTACAGGTGAGATGCATGTCCGATATGGTTGTTCCCCCCATGAAGTTGTCCGGTCTGGAGCCAGTGAACATTGGCGCCGGTGGTTTGTTTGTCAACATTGGTGAGCGCACCAACGTGACCGGCTCCAAAGCCTTTGCCCGCATGATTCTCAACGGCGAGTTTGAGCAGGCGCTGGCAGTGGCGCGCCAGCAGGTGGAAAACGGCGCGCAGATCATCGACATCAACATGGATGAGGCGATGCTCGACAGCCAGGCCGCCATGGTGCGATTTTTGAACCTGATTGCCAGCGAGCCGGATATTTCGCGCGTGCCGGTGATGATTGACTCGTCCAAGTGGAGCGTGATCGAGGCCGGCCTGCGCTGTGTGCAGGGCAAGGGCATTGTCAATTCGATTTCCATGAAAGAAGGGCTGGAGCCTTTCATGCACCAGGCCAAATTGCTGAAACGTTATGGTGCAGCTGCTGTAGTGATGGCATTTGACGAAAAAGGCCAGGCCGACACCTATGAGCGCAAGGTTGAAATTTGCGAACGCGCTTATCGCGTATTGGTGGATGAACTCGACTTTCCGCCCGAAGACATTATTTTAGATCCAAACATTTTTGCGATTGCCACCGGCATCGAGGAGCACAACAACTACGCCGTGGACTTCATCAATGCCACGCGCTGGATTAAAGAAAATTTGCCGGGTGCCAAGGTGTCGGGCGGCGTGTCGAACGTGTCCTTCAGCTTTCGTGGCAACG
>JANXLW010000461.1 GCA_025354965.1 Betaproteobacteria bacterium | reverse complement strand
GTGCGCAGCGTGATCGTGCCGCGCTTGCCCTTGTCACGGCCTGCGATCACGATGATCTCGTCGCCTTTGCGAATCTTGTTCATGGCGTGTGTCCTTACAGAACTTCAGGAGCCAGGGACACGATCTTCATGAACTTTTCAGTGCGCAACTCGCGCGTCACTGGTCCGAAGATGCGGGTGCCGATGGGCTCCAGCTTGGCGTTAAGCAACACTGCTGCGTTGCCGTCGAATTTAACCAGCGAACCATCGCCACGGCGGATGCCCTTGGCGGTGCGAACGACCACAGCACTGTAAACCTCGCCTTTTTTGACGCGGCCACGAGGCGCAGCTTCTTTAATACTAACTTTGATGACATCACCAACACTTGCGTAGCGACGCTTTGAACCACCCAGCACCTTAATGCATAGGACGGACTTTGCGCCGGTGTTATCGGCAACTTCTAATCGAGATTCAGCTTGGATCATTTCAATTGTTCCCAACTTGCACCAGAAGCATCAGTCACGGCCTTTTAGCCAGCAACTAATAGTTTTCCAGTCAGTCTTGGGCCCGTCGTTTGCAATATGAACCACTCACATTGCTCTCGTTGGGCAGACACTTCACACTTTTTCAAGCGAAGCCGGCTATTGTGCCAATTTTTCAATCGGCCGTCAAGCGTATTTATTCCGGCAAACACAGGTAGTGTTGTGCCAGCTCTGTAAATGCCTCAATTTCGGGATCGAGTCCCGTTTCCTGCAGCAGGATTTTGCCGACCTGTTGTGCCAGCGCGCCGGCACGGCGGGCATCGAGAAACAACAAGCGGGAACGCCGCGCCAGCACATCCTCCACTTTGATGGCGTACTCATAACGAGCGGCAAATCGAACCATGGCGGCTGTCAGGCCTTCGCATAGCACTTCATCAGCGCCGGGCAAACTCATCACCAGCGCCTGTTCATCCCCATACGAATGCAGACCGGGTGGCTGGCAAATTGAGACGGTTTTCATTCCTGTCGGACCGGCGCCAATCAGCTTTAAATGCACCGTCACTCCTTCCTCTCGCTTTTCAAGTAAAGATTTTTCAGCGCACCGAGTCAATACATCTTCTGCCATCGCCCGGTAAGTCGTCCATTTGCCGCCGGTGACCGTCACCAGCCCACTGCGGCTGACCAGGACCGTATGCTCGCGACTCAACCCCTTGGTGTTATCACCTTCATCGTCTTGCGGTTTCACCAGTGGGCGCAAACCGACCCAGACACTCTTGACATCTGCGCGCACCGGCGCCCGACGCAAATAGCGAGCCGACTCATTCAGAATGAAGTCAAGCTCCTCCTTGAACGGCATAGGCTCACGTGCCAGGTCGTGGCGTGGCGTATCGGTGGTACCTAAAATGACCTTGCCCAGCCACGGCACGGCAAATAGAACCCGTCCATCGGCTGTTTTAGGCACCATCAGTGCTGCATCACCGCCCAAAAACGCCCTGTCAACCACGATATGAACACCCTGACTGGGAGCCACCATGGGCTTGACGGGGCGCCTGCCGCCGCCACTGTTGGCGGCGCCGTCTTTTTGCCGGAGTTCGTCCACCCATACGCCGGCGGCGTTAACGACGCAGCGCGAATTGATTCGGTACGGCTGGCCGGTTAGCGTGTCTTCGCAGATCAGTCCAGCGATCTTGCCATCTTCGTAAAACAAATCTGCCGCCCGACAATAATTGACGAGCAGAGCACCATGAGAAGCTGCCGTGCGGGCCAGTGCCAGCGCCAGCCGGGCATCATTGAACTGGCCATCCCAATACTTGACGCCGCCCTTGAGCCCCTGTGATTGCGCCATTGGCAACAAGGCAAGCGTTTCATCGCGACTCAAAAACTCAGTCGATCCCAAGCCGGCCTTGCCAGCCAGCACGTCGTACATCTTGAGCCCGACACCATAAAAAGGGGTTTCCCACCACTTGTAGGACGGCATTACAAATGGCAAGGGCTGAGCCAGGTGCGGTGCGTTGTTCAACAAGGTGGTGCGTTCCCGCAGTGCCTCGCGCACCAGTGCAATATTGCCTTGGGCCAGGTAGCGTACGCCGCCGTGCACCAGTTTGGTGGCCCGCGATGAAGTGCCTTTGGCAAAATCATGGGACTCGACCAAAACCACACTGAAACCCCGCGCGGCCGCATCCAGAGCCACACCAAGACCAGTGGCACCACCGCCGACGATGGCGATGTCATATTGGCAAGTTTCAGCCAGGCGAGAGATGAGTTCGGCACGATCTGTAAGAAGGGGTTGCTTTTGGGTGGGCATGAGACAGATTTTTGTATTTGTTTTGCGCAGGGCACAAGTATTATTGGTCAATTGAAAGGCAAACGCATGACCTACCTGCTCGCCCTGGATCAGGGCACCTCCAGTTCTCGCAGCATTGTTTTTGACGCTGATGGGCATGTGGTGGCCCAGGCGCAACAGGAACTGAGGCAAATTTACCCTCAGCCGGGATGGGTAGAACATGATCCGCAGGAGATCTGGCGCACCCAGCTCGCTACCGCCAGGGAGGCACTGGCCAGGGCCGGCGTCCAGGCCCGTGATGTGCGTGCCGTGGGCATCACCAACCAGCGCGAAACAACCGTCGTCTGGAACCGAATCACCGGCCTGCCCATTCACAACGCCGTCGTGTGGCAAGACCGCCGCGCAGAACCAGCCTGTGCCGAGCTGCGTGAGCGCGGATTGGCACCAACGATTCAGGCCAAAACCGGGTTGTTGGTGGATGCCTACTTCTCTGGTACCAAACTCAAGTGGATTCTGGATCACGTGACCGGGGCGCGCCAACTGGCAGAAAACGGAGAGCTGGCTTTCGGTACGGTGGATAGCTGGCTGATCTGGCAGCTCACTGGTGGCGCGGTTCACGCGACTGATGTCAGCAACGCTTCCCGCACCATGCTGTTTAACGTGCACGCCAATCAGTGGGATCCCGAGTTGCTGCAGGCACTGGACATCCCTGCCAACATGATGCCAAACGTCAAGCCATCGAGCGCGCTGTATGGTGAAGTTAGCCCGGCTTTGCTGGGACATGCCATCCCCATCGGTGGCGTGGCGGGTGACCAACAAAGCGCTCTGTTTGGTCAGGCCTGCTTCAAGGCCGGCATGGTCAAGAACACCTATGGCACGGGTTGCTTCATGTTGATGCACACCGGCCCCAAATTCCACACATCGCACAACGGGTTGATCACTACCAGTGCGGCACAGACCAGCGAGCACACCGAGTTTGCCATTGAAGGCAGCGTGTTTGTCGGGGGTGCGGTAGTGCAGTGGCTGCGCGACGGCCTGCACGCCATCCACGGCAGCCATGAAGTACAAGCACTGGCCCAGAGCGTGCCGGATGCTGGTGGTGTCATGGTGGTGCCAGCCTTCACCGGTTTGGGCGCACCGTACTGGAAGCCCGATGCCCGCGGTACCATCACCGGCCTGACGCGTGGCAGCACCGTCGCGCACATCGCCAGAGCGGCGCTGGAGAGTATTGCTTTTCAGAGCGCCGCTTTGCTGCAGGCCATGAGCAAAGACGTCATCGAGGCTGGCGGTGCCAGGGTGACTGAACTGCGGGTTGACGGTGGCGCCTGTGTCAATGATCTGTTGATGCAGTTTCAAGCCGATTTGCTGGGCATTGCAGTGGTGCGCCCGGCAGTCACGGAAACCACGGCACTCGGCGCCGCCTACCTGGCGGGTCTGGCCACCGGGGTCTACAAGAGCACCGACGAACTGAGCGCCTTGTGGCGCGCCGAGCGGCGCTTTCTGCCCACATTGGACAGCCAGCGCGCCAATGAACTGATGGAGAACTGGGAGCATGCCGTCAGACAAACCGTACTTTGATTAGACTTGAGCTTTCCTGCCATGCGGTGTGGCAACTCAAGGACTTCATGAACAAACGTATTGCATTCATTGGCGGTGGCAACATGGCCAGCGCCATCATTGGTGGCTTGATCGGTCAAGGTATTGCAGCCGGTCAAATTGACGTGGTAGAACCCCTCGCCGAGGCCCAGGCGAAGCTCAAAGACAGCTTCGGGCTGCAAGCCCACGCACAACCTGCTGCCTTTTTGGACCAAGCCGAGATGGTGATTTGGGCCGTCAAGCCCCAGACTTTCAGGGACGCCACGCTGCAAGTTCGCTCAAACACCCAAAAAGCCTTGCATTTGAGTGTGGCGGCCGGCATTCGCAGCGACAGCATTGCTGGCTGGCTTGGCACCGAGCGGGTGGTGCGCGCCATGCCCAACACACCAGCCCTGATTGGTAAAGGCATCAGTGCCCTGTATGCCAGGGCGGCCGTGAGCGGTGAAGATAAGGACTGGGTCGCTCAGGTCATGGCCAGCACCGGTGAGTTTCTCTGGCTCGACGCCGAGGAAAAACTCGACGCGGTAACCGCCCTGTCGGGCTCCGGTCCCGCCTACATCTTTTACTTCATGGAAGCCATGACCACCGCGGGCGTCGAGATGGGCCTGACACGCGAACAAGCCCACCAATTGACCGTCGCCACCTTCATCGGCGCGGGCGAGTTGGCTCGCCACACCGGCGAGTCACCCAAAGTTTTGCGCCAACGGGTCACCTCCAAAGGTGGCACCACTTTTGCTGCCATCGCGTCAATGGAAGACGAGGATACGCAAGCTCAATTGATCAACGCCATTTATGCGGCGCGCCAGCGAGCCAGGGAGATGGGCGATGAGTTTGGTAGTGCCTGAGCTTGTAATGGGTACTCACCTAAGCGCGTAGCTCGTCGCGATCCCGGCAAACAGGGTAAAGCCGAGCCAGTGATTCAGGCGAAATGCCTTGAAGCATCCCTCGCGCGAACGGTCTCGAATCAGGGTGTAGTGCCACGCCACCTGGCCGAAAGCCAGCGTGACCGCCACATAGAACGGTGTGCCTTTTACATAGGGTGTCAGGACCACATCCCAAATGATGATGTACACCACATAGCAGAGCATGACCACCGGCACATCCAGCCGACCCAAGGTAATGGCTGAGGTTTTCATGCCGAGTCGCAGGTCGTCGTCACGGTCTACCATCGCGTACTCGGTGTCGTAAGCCAGCACCCAAAACAGATTGCCCGCCAGCAAGACCCAGGCCAGCCAAGGCACGCTGGATTGCATGTTTGCCAGGCTGAAGGCGTCTGCGCCCTGCACGGCGAATAGACTGAACGAATCTCCGCCTTGCACGGCGGAGAAGGCCATCGGAATACCAAAGCTGAAGGCCACCCCCAACACCGCTTGCGGCATGGATACCAGCCGTTTGGCGTAGGGGTAGGCCAGCGTGATGGCCAGCGCCGCGAACGACCAGGCAACAGTGGCGGCGTTGGTGGTGAGGACCAGCGCGAAGGCAACAAGTGCCAACGCAGCGCCAAGCAGCAACGCCTCTTTCACGGACACCGCACCAGTTGTCACCGGGCGCCCGGCCGTGCGTTTGACGTGCCTGTCAAACTCGCGGTCAGCCACATCATTGATGCAACAACCGGCACCGCGCATCAGGATAGTGCCCAGGGTGAAAACAAACAGCAAGTGCCAACCAGGAAACCCGTGCGCTGCTAACCACAAAGCACTTAAAGTCGGCCACAACAGCAGCAACCATCCAGCCGGCCGATCCCAACGGATCAGGTTCAAATACAAGGCCGACTTGCGGCGCAGTTCGCTCACTTGAACTCCTTCACTCACAAACCAACCCAGCGCAAGTCCAGCCGTCCCTCGTGCAGCGGAGGACACCAGAAAAATGCCCCCGTGACCGGTCTGGAAATGCCAAACAGGGCGTCCGTCACCCCATCGTCCAGCCCTGCCATGCGACGCAGTTGCGCCTCAAACGCATCAAAGGATTTGCCAAACGCGACAAACACCAGTCCGGCACTTGCGTCCCTCGCCCACGGCATGGAGCGGCGCAACACAAAGGCCGGCGGCTCAAAGCCTTCTTGCGTCGTGCGCTTGACGTGGGAATGGGACGGCGCGTCCGGCAACTCTTCGTTGTCACTGCGCCGGCGCCCTATCGCGTTGTCTTGTTCAGTGCGCGACATCGCCTCAAAGGCATCAAAATCATGCGTCCACTGTTGTACCGCCATGAAGCTCGAACCATCCAGACCCGGCCCGGCTCCGTGCACCAGCGCGGCCGCTTGGGCCGCTTCATCAACCGGGTTTTCTGTGCCGTCTTCATAACCGGTCAAATCGCGACCACTTCCATGCCGAAACGCATCTATCACATGGTCAAGACGCAAGACCGGTGCCAATACCTTTTCAAGCTGGCGTGTCAGGTGAACCAAATCGCCCCGATCACTGCCACGCAGCCAGCAGCACAAGGCCGCCGGGGTACTTGGAACCACTACGCCATGGCCTGATATCGCCCGTAACTGATGCAAGCCGGGCACTTGGGACTCCAGTGCCTGCACCAGTTCTGGTCCGAAGCCGACCAGCATTTTCGTGCCATCGGCAATGCCGACCAATTGAATCAGGCCGTCACGCAAAGTCTGCGTCTGTACTTGCACCAAAGAAAAAAACAAATAGCGCCCGACCAGCGGGACCGGCGCCAAAACGGCTGCCTGGTAAAGACTCATGTTGGAACCTGTTCTGTCAAGACAATCGACTCACGCCGGGCAACTCGCAAGCGTAAATGGCATTGCGCAACGCCGCAATCGCCTCATAGCGCGTAAAACTGCGCCGCCAGGCCAGCACCACCCGGCGGGTTGGCGGGTCACCCACGAACGGCAGGTATTTGATGTAAGGGTCCTCATCGCGCTTGCGCTGAGGTTTGACCGCCAACGCCTCTTTAGGAATGCTCAGGCGCGGCACCAGCGTAACACCCATGCCCGCCGCCACCATGTGTTTGATGGTTTCCAGCGACGAGCCTTCAAAACTCTTGCGAATACCCTCCGCATTGCTGGAAAACCGGGCGAATTCCGGACAGACCTCCAGCACGTGGTCACGAAAACAATGGCCGTTGCCCAGCAATAACATGGTCTCGCGCTTGAGCTCTTCTGTCGTCACCGTCTCATGCGCCGCCAACGGGTGATGGATCGGCACGGCGGCAAAAAAAGGCTCGTCGTACAGTGGGGCGATGGCCAGTCCGGCGTCCGGAAATGGCTCGGCCAAAATGGCGCAGTCGATCTCACCGGTACGCAGCAACTCCAGTAATTTGACAGTGAAATTTTCCTGCAATATCAGTGGCATTTGCGGTGTATGCACGATCACCTGACGCACCAGATCGGGCAGCAGATAAGGGCCAATGGTGTAGATCACTCCCAGTGTAAGTGGTCCTCCCAGTGGGTCTTTGCCGCGTTTGGCAATCTCCTTGATGTTGGCGGCCTGCTCCAGCACGGCCTGCGCCTGGCGAACAATTTCTTCACCAAGGGGCGTCACGCTAACCTCGCTGGCACTGCGTTCGAACAGCTTGACGTCGAGCTCTTCTTCGAGTTTCTTGACGGCTACCGACAACGTCGGTTGCGACACGTAACAAGCGTCTGCCGCTTTGCCAAAATGGCGCTCGCGTGCAACCGCCACTATGTATTTAAGTTCGGTGAGGGTCATGCTGCTATTGTCCTACCAGTGTGCGACAACTCAACGCGGCATCAGCGCGCCGCAACTCCAACACTGCTCAAAGCCGCCTTCCACCAGTTCACCGCAGCTGCACAACCAACGACGTTGCGGCACGTGCTGCAGGTGATACAGCAGTTCACGCGCACTGGCCTCCTGGCCTGGTTGATGAATCCAGACCTCTGGCAGGCATTGATCCGGTGGCAGTTCACCCGCCACACCCGCCAGATACTGGCGCTGCACACTGGCAGCGATGCCTTCCACAGCGAGTGCGTCAGCCCACAGCGTGGCGATAGCCAGATTGGGTGCTTGGGTCAGGCGAAGCATGGTGCGCAAGCATATACGGCTTTGTGCATTCCTTTGTGCATTCCGACCGATGATATCCGTCAAGCAGGCGCCCGCAGCAACCGGTAAAGTGCTCCCGATTCAGGCCTTCAAGTACTCCGCCTTGCCGCCCAACCAGCGCGCAATATGCTGGCTTGCCAGATCTGGATGCTGGTCGATCATGATCGGCGCCAGACCGCGCGCCCACTCCAGCAACGCCCTGTCTGTGACCAGATCCGCAAAACGCAGCAGTGCTGCACCCGACTGGCGTGCGCCCAGAAACTCACCGGGACCGCGCAGCTCCAAATCGCGCCGGGCAATCTCAAAGCCGTCGGTGGTGGCGGCCATGGCTCTCAAGCGCTCGCGAGCCGTTTCACCCAGGCGGGTTGCATCACCAGTGGAATACAGCAGCACGCAGGCGGAGGCTGCAGTGCCACGCCCGACCCGGCCGCGCAACTGGTGCAGCTGGGACAAACCAAATCTTTCTGCATGTTCGATCACCATCAATGATGCATTGGGCACATCGACGCCCACTTCGATCACCGTGGTGCTGACCAGCACGCCCATCTGACCACCGGTAAACGACGTCATGACCGCTCTCTTCTCGGCCAACGGCATGCGCGAGTGCAACAGCCCGACCGTGACACCCGGCAGAGCCGCGCTCAACTGCCCGTGCGTTTCTGTGGCGTTGGTCAAATCCAGCGCTTCGCTTTCTTCAATCAGAGGACAAACCCAATAGACCTGCCGACCTCGCGCCAGTTGAGAACGAATGCGCGCGATGACCTCCTCACGACGCGCATCGCTCACCACCTTGGTGATGACGGGCGTGCGCCCGGGTGGCAATTCGTCAAGAGTGGAAACATCCAGATCCGCGTAGTAACTCATGGCCAGCGTGCGGGGAATCGGGGTCGCGGTCATCATCAACAGATGCGGCTCCCGATCTGCGTCGTTGAGCTTGCCGCGCAAGGCCAGCCGCTGCGCTACGCCAAAACGATGCTGCTCATCAATGACCGCCAGCGCCAGGTTTTTGAACTCCACTTTGTCTTGAATAATGGCGTGCGTGCCCACCACCAATGAAGCCTCGCCGCTGGCAATCAAAGCCAGCATCTGGCGCCGCTCTCCGGCTTTTTGGCTGCCGGTCAGCCAGGCCGTCTTCACGCCCAGCGGCTCAAGCCAACCGATCAGTTTGGAGAAGTGCTGCTGGGCCAGAATTTCGGTCGGCGCCATCAAGGCGCATTGCCAGCCAGCGTCAATGCAGATCGCCCCCGCCAGCGCCGCCACCACGGTTTTGCCAGAACCAACATCGCCTTGCAGCAGGCGGTACATGGGAACCGCACGAGCCAGGTCGCGCGTGATTTCCAGACTTACGCGGCGCTGCGCCTTGGTGAGTTGAAACGGCAACGTCGCCAGTAGTTTCTCGTGCAGAGGTAAACCGATTTCAGGTTGGTGGCGAATGGTCTTGAGCGCTGGCGCACGCAGGCCCGCGCGCTCGCGCTTGGCCTTCAGTTGCGAGAGTTGCTGTGCCAGCAACTCCTCCGCCTTGAGCCGCTGCCAGGCCGGATGACTGTGGTCCTCCAGCGTGGTCAATGCCACATCAGGCGTCGGGTTATGCAAAAACGTCAATGCTTTGCGCAGGCTCCACGGCGCCGGCAAGCCGATACCGTACAAATTCTCTGGTGGCACCGTATCCGCCAGCTCGGCACGGGCCAGCCCACCCTGTACGGCCCGGCGCAGATAGGCTTGCGGCAGACCCGCCACGCTGGGGTAGACCGGCGTCAGCGCCACCGGCAAGTCACCTCCTGCGGCCTTGAACGTCGGGTGCATCATCTGGCGGCCCAGAAAACCACCCCTGATCTCACCGCGCGCCCGGATCCGTTTGCCCACCGCCAACGCCTGCTGCTGTGATGGGTAAAAGCTGAAGAAGCGCAGCGTGCAGGTGTCCGAACCATCGTCGAGTGTCACCAGCAATTGCCGCTGGCCGTGCTGGCGCACTTCGCAGGCCGTCACCACGCCCTCGATCTGCGCCATATCACCGTCGTGCACATCGCACAGCTTGACGATCCGGGTCTCATCCTCGTAGCGCAGTGGCAAGTGCAATGCCAGGTCGATTGGTCGCAGCAAACCCAGCTTGCGCATTGCCTTTTGCGGCCCGCTCAGTGGCGTGGTCGGTAGTTGTGCGGGTTGCGAGGTCATGCGCTGATTTTGCCAGTCACTTCAGTCTTGTTCGTTCGCCGCCAAGTGCTTTGCTATATAGCCACTTCACGAGCCAACAGCCGCGCCGGACTGAGCATTTGTGCGGTCAGCCCGAAAGCCGCGATGCGTTCAGGCAGTGGTTGGCCACGCACCAGTGCGGCGCAGGCTTCGCCCATTGCGGCCGAGGTCTGGATGCCATAGCCACCTTGCGCCGCCACCCAGAAGAAGCCGGGTGCCTCGGGGTCGAAGCCACCCACCAAGTCGCCGTCGGCCACGAAGGAGCGCAGTCCGGCCCAGGTGCGCGTCGGGCGGCGAATGGTGAGGCTGGTCATGGCCTCAATCCGATCGATGGCCAATGCGATATCAAGTTCCTCCGGCTGGACGTCCTGCGGCACCACCAGGTCGGCATTGGCGGGTGAGCCCAGCAGCATGCCGGCATCGGGTTTGAAGTACCAGTCTTCGCCAATGCCGATGGCGATCGGCCAGGGTGTGCAGTCCACGCCTGCCGGTGGGGCAAAGATAAAGGCGGAACGCCGGCGCGGCTGCAGTCCAATCGTTCTCACACCGGCCCGTGTTGCCACCACGTCGGCCCAGGCGCCGGCCGCGTTGAGCACCACAGGCGCCTCATAACCAACCCCACCCGCCTGTACCCGCCACAGGTCACCGGTGCGCTTGAGCGCAGTGACGTTGCCGTCACACACCACAGCACCGCCGGCGTGGCGCAGCCCGCGCAGGTAACCCTGGTGAATGGCGTGCACGTCCATGTCGTCGGCATCCGGCTCCAAGGTGGCGCCCAATACCTTGTCTGGCCGCAATACCGGTATCAATTCACAGGCTTGCGCGCCGGATAGCAGTTGAGCACGCGGCGAGATGGCACGCAAGACGTCCCAGTGACCGGCTAGCAAAGCTTCCTGCCCTTGTGTTGCCACCATCATGGCACCGCGCGGTGACAGCAGAGGTTGTTCGCTAAAACCAAGCGGTGGCGCCTGCAAAAAGGCCCGGCTGGCCATGGTCAGTGCGCGCACTTGAGGCGTACCGTAGCTTTGCATGAACAGCGCTGCCGAGCGCCCGGTAGCGTGGTAACCCGGCTGGGATTCGCGCTCCAGCAGGAGCACACGCCCGTGCGGCGCCAGCCAGTAAGCAACCGAAGCGCCGGCAATGCCGCCGCCAATGATGAGAAAGTCAGCTTTTTCAGACATGGGACAATTCTGCCCTGTCTTTACCACTTGGTACGGGTTTGTTCGACCCTCAAGCACCATGCCCACATCGTCACCTGGTGTCACACACACCTTCACCCTGAGCGACTTCGACTTTGACTTACCCGAAGCGCTCATCGCCCAGCATCCAGCCCTCCAGCGCAGCGACGCGCGCTTGCTGGACGGTACCGTAGCGGCCCCGGTGGACCGGATTTTTCGGGATCTGCCTTCCCTTTTACGCCAAGGTGACTTGCTGGTTTTCAACGACACCAAGGTCATCAAGGCGCGCCTGTTTGGCGAAAAACCCACCGGCGGCAAACTGGAATTGCTGATTGAACGGGTACTGAACGGCAACCAGGTGGCAGCGCACATGCGTGTGAGTAAAAAACCTGAGGTCGGCACCACCGTAGCGTTGCGGGGCGCGCCCGGCACACACGACCATCTGAGCGCCACCTTGTTAGGACGCTGGCCCGATGCCAATGGCGCCCTGTTCCGTTTTGTGCTCTGCAACGACCTGGGTGAGGACCCGCATACCCTGATGGAACGCCACGGCCACGTGC
>JANXLW010000437.1 GCA_025354965.1 Betaproteobacteria bacterium | reverse complement strand
TTTGAAGGCGGTCAAATGCCTATGCAACGACGCTTGCCCAAGCGTGGTTTCAAATCCCACTTGCTCAAATTCAATGCTGAGGTTACTTTGACCTCGCTGGAGTTGCTGGGTGCCGCCGAAGTCGATTTGGTCACTCTCAAGCAGGCTGGCCTGGTGGGCGAGCTTGCCAGGGTCGTCAAAGTCATCAAAACTGGCGTCATCACCAAAGCCGTGAAGCTCACTGGCATTGGTGCAACGGCTGCTGCCAAAGTCGCTATCGAAGCGGCTGGCGGAAGCATGGCTTAAGTCGGCAGGCAACGGAAAGACACCAAACGTGGCAACTAACGCAGCTCAACTGGCAAAAACTGGCAAGTTCGGTGACCTTCGCCGTCGGCTCGTCTTTTTGCTGCTCGCGCTGGTGGTCTACCGTGTTGGCGCGCATATCCCGGTTCCTGGCATTGACCCTGCGCAATTGGCGCAATTTTTCAAAGGTCAGCAAGGCGGCATATTGGGCATGTTCAACATGTTCTCCGGTGGCGCGCTGTCCCGGTTTACCGTTTTTGCCTTGGGCATCATGCCGTACATCTCGGCCTCCATCATCATGCAGTTGCTCACCTATGTGTTGCCCACATTTGAACAACTGAAAAAAGAAGGCGAAGCCGGGCGTCGCAAGATTACCCAGTACACGCGTTACGGCACGCTGGGGCTGGCATTGTTTCAGTCAATGGGTATTGCTCTGGCGCTTGAAAGCTCGGCCGGGCTGGTGATCACACCCGGGTTCGGATTTCGTATCACCGCCGTCGTCACTTTGACTGCCGGCACGTTGTTCCTGATGTGGCTGGGCGAGCAGATTACAGAGCGCGGTTTGGGCAATGGTATTTCGATACTGATTTTTGGCGGTATTGCAGCCGGCTTGCCCAACGCAATCGGTGGCTTGCTTGAACTGGTGCGCACCGGTGCCATGAGCATCATCATTGCCCTGTTCATTGTTGTTCTGGTGGCGCTGGTCACCTACTTTGTCGTGTTCGTCGAGCGTGGACAGCGCAAGATCCTGGTCAATTACGCAAGACGTCAAGTTGGCAACAAGGTTTATGGTGGACAGTCGTCGCACCTGCCTCTGAAGTTGAACATGGCCGGCGTGATTCCGCCCATTTTTGCCTCCTCTATCATTTTGCTGCCAGCCACGGTGGTCGGCTGGTTCAGCACCGGTGACTCCATGCGCTGGCTGAAAGACATTGCCGGCTCTTTGACGCCGGGGCAACCCATTTATGTGATGTTGTACGCTGGTGCGATTGTGTTTTTCTGCTTTTTCTATACGGCGCTAGTGTTCAACAGCCGTGAAACTGCCGACAACCTGAAAAAGAGCGGCGCCTTTATTCCGGGTATTCGGCCTGGCGACCAAACGGCAAAGTACATCGACAAAATCTTGCTGCGCCTGACCTTCGCCGGTGCCATCTACATCACGATGGTATGTTTGTTGCCGGAGTTTCTTATCCTGAAATACAACGTACCGTTTTACTTCGGTGGAACTTCCCTTTTGATTATTGTGGTCGTGACCATGGATTTTATGGCACAGGTTCAGAATTACATGATGTCGCAGCAATATGAATCGCTGTTAAAGAAGGCTAACTTCAAGTCTTCATAAGGCGATAAGTAAATATGTCAAAAGACGACGTTATTCAGATGCAGGGCGAGGTGGTTGAAAACCTGCCCAATGCGACATTTCGTGTGAAGCTCGAAAATGGTCACGTCGTTCTGGGGCATATTTCTGGAAAGATGCGCATGCACTACATCCGCATTCTTCCGGGGGACAAAGTCACTGTTGAGCTGACCCCCTACGATTTGAGCCGGGCACGGATTGTATTCAGAGCCAAGTAACAGTAACTGAGAATAGTTTTAGGAGAATGAAATGAAGGTTTCGGCTTCGGTCAAAAAAATCTGCCGTAACTGCAAGGTAATTCGGCGCAAGGGCGTTGTGCGCGTGATCTGTACCGATCCGCGTCACAAGCAGCGCCAGGGTTAACTGCATTTGTTTTAGAGGACGAAAATGGCACGTATCGCTGGCATCAATATTCCGCCGCAACAGCATTCTGAAATTGGCTTGACGGCCATCTTCGGTATCGGTCGCAACCGCGCTCGCAAAATCTGCGAAGCCTGTGGCATCCCCTATTCCAAGAAGGTCAAGGATTTGACCGACTCGGATCTGGAAAAAATCCGCGACCACATTGCGCAATTCACCATCGAGGGTGATCTGCGTCGTGAAACCACCATGAACATCAAGCGTTTGATGGACATTGGTTGTTACCGGGGCTTTCGCCATCGCCGTGGTCTGCCCATGCGTGGTCAGCGTACACGCACCAATGCCCGCACCCGCAAAGGCCCCCGCAAGGCCGCTGCTTCACTGAAGAAATAACAGGGATTGAAAGACCACCATGGCAAAAGCTCCCGCCAATAATGCGGCCCAACGTGTCCGTAAAAAAGTTCGCAAAAATGTAGCCGACGGTGTCGCGCACGTTCACGCCTCGTTCAACAATACCATCATCACGATCACCGACCGTCAGGGCAATGCATTGTCGTGGGCCTCATCAGGTGGTCAAGGATTCAAGGGCTCCCGAAAGTCCACGCCGTTCGCAGCCCAGGTGGCTTCCGAAGTGGCCGGTCGTGCCGCCATTGAACAGGGCATCAAAAATCTTGACGTTGAAATCAAGGGACCGGGCCCTGGTCGTGAATCTTCGGTTCGTGCTCTGGCTGCCCTTGGCATTCGGATCAACATGATCGCCGACGTGACACCGGTACCGCACAACGGTTGCCGTCCACAGAAGCGCCGCCGCATTTAGTTTTTTAACCAAGCCCACCGCCACTGGTCCCCGCGCCAATGGCTCCTGCACTGATGTGCGGCAGATGACATAAAGGAAGTTCAAGTGGCACGCTATCTAGGCCCCAAGGCCAAATTATCCCGCCGTGAAGGCACTGACCTGTTTCTAAAGAGCGCCCGTCGCTCTATTGGAGACAAGGCAAAATTCGACTCCAAACCGGGCCAACACGGACGCACCTCGGGTGCCCGTACTTCCGACTTTGGCTTGCAGCTGCGTGAGAAGCAAAAAGTCAAGCGCATGTACGGTGTTCTTGAAAAACAGTTCCGCCGCTATTTTGAGGAAGCTGACCGTCGCAAGGGTAACACCGGCGCCAACCTGTTATCCCTTTTGGAGTCGCGTTTTGACAATGTGGTTTATCGCATGGGCTTCGGCTCCACCCGCGCTGAAGCACGTCAACTGGTCTCCCACAAAGCCATGACTGTCAACGGCAAGAGCGTCAACATCCCCTCCTATATGGTCAAGGCCGGTGATGTGATTGCCGTTCGCGACAAGTCGAAAGCTCAAAACCGTGTGGTGGAAGCGCTTCAACTGGCCCAACAAGTCGGCATGCCGGCGTGGGTCGAAGTCAGCGTTGAAAAAGTCGCGGGCACGTTCAAGTCAGTTCCTGACCGTGATCAGTTCGCTGCCGATATCAACGAATCTTTAATCGTTGAGTTGTACTCGCGTTGATAACTTTTCAACACGTCTTTTTATTCAAAATCGTTCCTGGGATGCGGGGCACTGCGTCTCAGGTGCTTCGCCAGCCTTACCGGTGTAACGAACCGGGGGTATTGAGAGGAAGTCCGCATGCAAACTAGTCTACTGAAACCTAAAGCAATCAACGTCGAGCAGCTTGCGCCTAACCGTGCAAAAGTTGCGCTTGAACCCTTCGAGCGTGGTTATGGGCATACTCTTGGAAACGCACTGCGTCGGGTTTTGTTGTCCTCCATGCCCGGCTATGCGGCGACCGAAGTCACCATTGCCGGCGTCTTGCATGAGTACTCGTCGATCGACGGCGTGCAGGAAGATGTTGTCAACATTTTGCTGAACCTCAAAGGCGTTGTGTTCAAGCTTCATAACCGTGATGAAGTGACGCTCAGCCTGCGCAAAGATGGCGAAGGTGTCGTCACGGCAATTGATATTCAAACACCGCATGATGTCGAGATCATCAACCCCGATCATGTGATAGCCAACCTGTCGCAAGGCGGCAAGCTTGACATGCAAATCAAGGTTGAAAAAGGCCGTGGTTATGTCCCCGGCACGATGCGCCGCCATGGCGACGAGCCTACCAAATCCATTGGTCGGATCGTGCTGGACGCCTCTTTCTCGCCAGTCAAACGCGTCAGCTACACCGTTGAAAGCGCACGTGTCGAACAACGCACCGACCTTGACAAACTGGTGGTTGATATCGAAACCAACGGCGCCATTTCGGCTGAGGACGCAGTGCGGGCATCGGCTAAAATTCTGGTCGAACAATTGGCCGTGTTTGCGCAGTTGGAAGGCACCGAACTGGCAGCGTTTGACGCGCCGGCACCACGCGGCAGCACGCAGTTCGATCCTATCCTGTTGCGTCCGGTGGACGAGCTTGAACTGACGGTTCGGTCGGCAAACTGCCTGAAGGCAGAAAATATCTACTACATCGGCGATTTGATTCAGCGTACTGAAAATGAGCTGTTGAAAACACCGAATCTGGGGCGCAAGTCGCTCAATGAAATCAAGGAAGTGCTGGCTTCCCGCGGTCTGACTTTGGGCATGAAGCTTGAAAGTTGGCCCCCGGCGGCTCTTGAAAAGCACTGACTTTTTAGCCCCTTAAAAAAGGGCATAGTCCCCAGGGCAGTACCTGATACGGCTGCCTGCAATAAAACTAAAGGAACGCACCATGCGCCACGGACACGGTCTACGTAAACTCAATCGCACCAGCTCGCATCGATTGGCGATGTTGCGCAACATGATGAACTCTCTCATCGAGCATGAAGTCATTAAAACCACAGTTCCCAAAGCCAAGGAATTACGCAGCGTCATCGAGCCCATGATCACCTTGGCCAAAGAAGCCACTGTGGCCAACCGCCGCTTGGCATTTGATCGTCTGCGCGACCGCGACAGCGTGGTCAAGCTGTTTGATAACCTCGGCCCCCGCTTCAAGGCCCGTCCCGGTGGCTACACACGCATCCTGAAAATGGGTTTCCGCGTTGGCGACAACGCACCCATGGCTTTGGTTGAATTGGTTGATCGTCCTGAAGTGGTTGATGCTCCGGCAGATGCCACCGACAAGCCCTGATAGGTTACAATACTAAGATACCGCGCGATGGAGCAGCCTGGTAGCTCGTTGGGCTCATAACCCAAAGGTCGTAGGTTCAAATCCTACTCGCGCAACCAATAAACACGGGGCTTCCCCTGTAAGTAAACGCCGACTTGATGTCGGCGTTTTGCTTTTGTGCCCATCCTGTGCCCACCTCGTGCCCACCTCGTGCCCACGGTCTTTTGCAAATAACCTCTTGTGACCATTGGGTTCGATCAAATTTCATGATTATTTAGTGACCATTGGGATTTGGCACCCAATGGTCTTCTAAACCCGCCAAATTGCGACCATAGGGTCTTTGCCAAAGGTTGTACGCTCTCAATTCGCAGCTCGAAC
>JANXLW010000433.1 GCA_025354965.1 Betaproteobacteria bacterium | reverse complement strand
TGTCAGCGGCGGATTATAGCCCGCGCCAATCAGTCGGCCAGGGCGCGGCTGATCACTTCGCGCACGTCGTTGCTCAAGTCGGTTTTGGCGGCGACGCGTGCCAGGGCTTCACGGGCTGCGCTGCGGTAGGGTTGCACCCATATTTTCCAGCGGTCCAGTGCGCGTGCCAATCTGGCAGCCACTTGCGGGTTGATGGCGTCGAGCTCCATCACGCGTTCACTCCAGAATACGTAACCTGCCGCGTCGGTGCGATGGAAGGCACCAGGGTTGCCGTTGCAATAGCTGAAGATAACGCTGCGCGCCCGGTTCGGATTGCGGATGCTGAAATCGGGGTGAGTCATCAACTGACGAACAGTCGCCAGTACCTGACCGCCCCGGTCACAAGCGCCGGCTTGCAATGCAAACCATTTGTCGAGTGCCAGATCATCGTTTTTAAACTGCTGGTAAAAATGCGCCAATGCCGCATTACCAAGCTCGTGACCACAGGCCAGCAGAGCACCCAATGCGCTGATTCGGTCGGTCATATTGCCGGCATCCTTGAATCGCTGGTAGGCCTTGCCCGGCCAAACACTGTCTTGCGTTGCCAGACACAGTTGACCCAGGGCCATGCCAGACAGGGCGCGGCGACCGGCAGACACTGGATCCGGTTGATAGCTGCCGTTCTCGCGATGAGCTTCAAAGGCCCACTGCCAGTCGTCGAACAGTGCCGTTGCCAATTGCGAGCGCATCGCTTCGCGCGCGGCATGAATACGCTGCGGATCCACGATGTCGAGTTGCTCGGCAATGTAAATCTCTGACGGCAGGGTGAGCACCAGTTCCTTGAATGCGGCATCCAGTGTTGGATGACGCACAACGCGACGCATCGCATCGATATAGGCTGCATCGAGCAGGCCAGTCGCAGGCACTGGTGAAGTGTCCTGGATGGCTTTGATTGCGCATCGCAGTGCCAGTCTTTGTCCGGCTTCCCAGCGGTTGAAGGGGTCAGGGTCAAAGGCCAGCAGTGTTTGCAATTGCGCGTCGGTGTAGTCAAAATCAAGCACCACCGGGGCGCTAAAGCCGCGCAGGATGGAGGGCACTGGTTCCTCGTCGACATTGACGAAAGTAGTGGATTCGTGCTGTTCTCTCATCACAAGCAGGTGGTCGCCAACGCAGGGTTCAGTGCTGCCCTGCAACTGCAAGGGCAGGGCGGCGCCGCTGCTACCGACCAGTCCCAGGCTCACCGGAATTACAAAAGGCTCTTTAACCACCTGACCGGGCGTCGCGCCACAGCTTTGACTGACGTTCAGCGTGTAGCTGCGGGTTGACGCATCGTAAAGCCCAACTGCGGTCAGGCGCGGGGTGCCTGCCTGGCTATACCAGCGCTTGAACTGCGGCAGCAGCCGGGCCAGCGCCGAATCAGGGTTCGCGTCCGCAATGCTTTGGGCGAAATCATCACAGGTCACGGCTTGGCCATCATGACGCGCAAAGTACAGCGTCATGCCTTTGGCAAAGCCTTCGCGACCGACCAGCGTCTGCATCATGCGCACCAGCTCGGCGCCCTTTTCGTAGACGGTAACGGTGTAGAAGTTGTTGATCTCGATGTAGCTGTCGGGCCGCACGGGATGTGCCATCGGGCCGGCGTCTTCGGCAAACTGGGCGGTGCGCAGCAGGCGCACGTCGGCGATGCGTTTGACGGCACGGGCTGACACCGCGCTGCACAAGTCCTGTGAAAACTCCTGGTCACGAAAGACTGTCAGGCCTTCTTTCAGGCTTAGCTGGAACCAGTCCCGGCAAGTGACCCGGTTGCCGGTCCAGTTGTGAAAATACTCGTGACCGACCACCCTCTCGATGTTGGAATAGTCGGTATCGGTGGCTGTGTTCTGGCTCGCCAGCACGAACTTGGTATTGAAGATGTTGAGACCCTTGTTCTCCATGGCGCCCATGTTGAAGTCGCTGGTCGCAACAATCATGAAGCGCTCCAGATCAAGTGCCAGACCAAAGCGGGCCTCGTCCCAAATCACCGATGCCATCAGCGAATTCATGGCGTGTTCGGTTTTGTCCAGATCGCCCGGGCGCACGTAGACTTGCAGCAAATGATCACTGCCGGCGCGCGAGGTGATGCGTTGTTCGCGGCATACCAGCTGGCCGGCCACCAGCGCGAACAAGTAGGACGGTTTTTTGTGCGGATCAACCCAGGTGGCATAGTGACGCCCTTCGTTGCCAACACCATCTAGCGCGCCCGAGTCGACCAGGTTGCCGTTGGACAGCAGTACCGGGTATTTTTGCTTGTCGGCCCGCAGCGTCACGCTGTAACTGGCCATGACATCGGGGCGATCCAGAAAATAAGTGATGCGCCGGAAACCCTCGGCTTCACACTGCGTAAAGAAGGACTCGTTGCTGACATACAAGCCCATCAATTTGGTGTTCTTGATGGGTACGCAGGTGGTAAAAATTTCCAGCTCAAATGAACCCTCATCCGGCAGGTTGTCCAATACGAGCTGGGTACCGTCCATCTTGAATGAAGCGCCCTGGCCGTTGACCAGGACACGCGCCAGGTTGAGCTCTTCGCCTACCAGCTTCAAAGGCTGTGGCGCAACATTGATATTGCGGCGCAGCGTCATTTTGTTGAGCACGCGAGTCTTCACCGGGTCCAGATCGAAGGTCAGGTTGACCGTGTCGATCCAGAACGCCGGCGGGGTGTAGTCGGCACGCCGGATCACGGTGGCTGGGCCGTTGGCCTCAGTAAGTTGCAACATGCAGATTCTCCAAAAAATTTGAATTCATCAAGTCAAAGTAATCCCGCACGCTTGAGATTACGTGGGATCCGGCGAGTTGTGCCGGGGTGTGTGTGGTGCAAACAGCCACGGCACGCATGCCAGCACGGCGGGCCGCTTCAATTCCGAAAGGCGAGTCTTCAAAAACTATACAGGCTTCAGCTTTTGCATTCATTCGTCTGGCGGCTTCCAGGAAAATGGCAGGCGCAGGCTTGCCGGGCAATCCCTCATCGCCACCCACCACGGCGTCAGGTTGGGTCTGCAGCTTTAGGTGCGAGAGCGCAAAGGCAATATTGTGTTTGTCGCCGGCAGTGCCCACACCCACCTTCAGGCCCATTTGAAATGCCCGCTGAGAGAACTTCTTGAACCCGGCTACTTCTGAGAACATCGGGGCGAACAACCCGCGATACAACAACTCTTTTTCTTCAATCATCTCCCAAGATTCAGACTTGGAGATGTCACGCTGAAACAGTTCGCACATGCACTCATGCCCGGTGCGCCCAGTGGTGCGGCGCATCAGGTCCTCCAGATCAATCGTCAGGCCTCGTCGGTGCGTGAAGGCGACCCAACTTTTGGCGTGGTAGGGCATGGAGTCGATCATGGTGCCGTCCATGTCGAAAATCAGGGCCTCGACTTCCATCACACGCCCTGTTTCAACGACGCTTCAATGAACTGATCCAAATCACCGTCCAAAACTTTCTGCGTCGCCGAGGTTTCGTAGTTGGTGCGTAAATCCTTGATGCGACTGTTGTCCAGCACATAGGAGCGGATCTGATGTCCCCAACCGACGTCCGTCTTGGAGTCTTCCAGTTTTTGTTGCTCGGCCTGGCGCTTGCGCATCTCGAAGTCGTACAGGCGGGAGCGAAGGCGTTTCCAGGCGACGTCGCGGTTACCGTGCTGACTGCGGCCGTCCTGGCACTGCACCACGATGCCGGTAGGGATGTGCGTCAGGCGCACCGCCGAGTCGGTCTTGTTGATGTGCTGGCCACCGGCGCCGCTGGCGCGGAAAGTATCGACGCGCACATCGGACGGGTTGATCTCGATCTCGATCGAATCGTCCACCTCCGGGTAGACAAACACTGACGCAAACGAAGTGTGGCGCCCACCCGATGAGTCAAACGGAGACTTTCGGACCAACCGGTGCACACCGGTCTCGGTACGCAGCAGGCCGAAGGCATATTCACCTTCTACCTTGATGGTGGCACCCTTGATGCCCGCCGTGTCACCGGCGGACTCGTCTTCAATCGTGGTCTTGAAGCCCTTGCGCTCGGCATAGCGCAGGTACTGGCGCAGCAGCATGCTGGCCCAGTCGCAGGCCTCGGTGCCGCCAGCGCCAGCCTGGATGTCGACAAAGGCATTCATCGGGTCGGCCGGGTTGTTGAACATGCGGCGGAACTCCAGCCCTTCAACGATGGCGGCCAGCTTGGCGGTCTCCGCCTCAATAGTCAGCAAACCGGCGGCGTCGCCATCGGCCTTGGACATTTCGAAAAGTTCGGTGTTATCAGTCAGTTCGTTGGTCAGGTTGTCAAGTGTGACAACCACGCCATCGAGTGCTTTTTTTTCCCGGCCCAACTCCTGGGCGCGTTGAGGGTCGTTCCAGACGGTTGGATCTTCCAGCGATGCGTTGACGGTTCTCAGTCGTTCGGATTTGGCAGGATAGTCAAAGATACCCCCGTAAATCGAGAGTGCGCACAGTCAGACTGGAAAGTTGGGTGCCGATGAGGTTGATGCGTTCTGCTTCCATGATGCCTGTCCTTTGATTGAAATGTCGGGGTCCGAGCGGGCTGCCGAGCAGCGCCGGTTTGTCCCAGTGTTGCGCCATTTTCTCACGCGCCAGTGGTTGTCGTCGGCCACTGATACATCGGCTGACAAAAAATGGTCAATCAATAAAACGTTCTATCAGTGCAGCGAGAACCTCCGGCTGATCGTGGTGCATCATGTGTCCGGCGTCTTCGATGCGGGCGATTTCCACCTGGGGTACGGCCTTGAGCCGCTCGTGATACTGCGCCAGCGTGAACTTGCCCTTCCACCACAATTCCAGACTGCTGTCGGCAGCTTCCACGGCCAGCACCGGCATAGTGATGCTTCGGTAAATTTCCAGCACCTCGTCGACCCGGTAGAGTTGCGCGTTGGCGACTTTGTGTGCCGGGTCGCCCAGAATGCGCCATTTGCCATCGGGGCTTTCGTGCGCCCAGTGTTGCGCCAGCCAATTGGCCTTGTCGACGCCCAGACGAGGGTTGGTCTTCATGAGGCGACGTGCAACACCCGCCGTGGAGTCATAGGGCTTGAGGTCCAACTCGCCACGGTGCAGGGTTTTGAGTTCGTCCATCCATTTGGCGAAGCGCAAGGGTGCTTCGTCAGGTGTTGTGGCGGGCATGCCAAAGCCCTCCAGGTTGATCAGGCGACGGATGCGCTGCGGGCGCACACCTGCGTACAACATCACCACATTGCCACCCATGCTGTGACCGACCAGGTTGACTTGACCCTGAGGTGCGTAGTGGTCCAGTAAAAAATCGAGATCGGCGAGGTAATCGGGAAACCAGAAGTTGTCGGCCCCGCCCGAGGTGGTCTGGCCATAGCCGCGCCAGTCCGGGGCGATGACGTAATGTTCGTGCCTGAGCGCATCCACCACGAACTGGTAGCTGGCGGCCACGTCCATCCAGCCGTGAACCATCACCAGCGGCGTCTTGTCGGGCGCAGGCTCACCCCACAGCCGCACGTGGTATTTCAGATTGCGTACAGGAACAAACTCGCAGCGGGAAATTCTTTTAACTTGGTACATTTGCACCATCATAAGGAGGCATATCGTGAGTGTCAGTCAAGACCGAGACAAACCGGACCAGCTGGTGTCGGACAACTACTCTCAGCTGCACAGCAGTTTTGAATGGCGGGTGCCGGAGAAATTCAATATCGCGCAGGTTTGCTGCGGGCGTTGGGCAGAACTGCCGGATGCCTCAGAAAGAGTCGCAATCCATGCAATGGTCGCCCGAGGTGGCACGGCTGTACATAGTTATTTCGAGCTTCAACAAGAGGCCAACCGCTTATCCCGCGTACTGCTCGCGTTCGGGGTGCGGCGGGGCGACCGTGTGGCGATCGTGATGCCGCAACGTTTTGAGACCGCCGTTGCCTACATGGCCGTGCTGCAGATGGGCGCCGTGGCGATGCCGCTGTCGATGCTGTTTGGTCCAGACGCGCTTGAATACCGCTTGCACGACAGCGATGCTGTACTGGCGATCTGCGATGAAAGCTCGATCAGCAATCTATTGTCAGTACGCCACACATGCCCGCTGTTGCGCTGTGTGCTGGGCGTCGGCAGTGCCGCAGCGCTGGCAGACTGCGACTGCGCCGGTGCGATGGCACAACAAAGGGCCGAGTTTATTGCCATCGACACTGACGCCGATGACCCGGCCGTGCTGATCTACACCAGTGGCACTACCGGCGATCCAAAAGGTGCTCTGATCCCGCACCGGGCGCTGATCGGCAACCTCACGGGTTTTGTTTGCAGTCAAAACTGGTTTGGCTTTGACGGCCTGGACAACGCGCAATCTGGTGCCGTGTTCTGGTCTCCGGCCGATTGGGCCTGGACCGGCGGCCTGATGGACGCCTTGCTGCCGACGCTTTATTTTGGTCGCCCCATTGTGGCTTTTAACGGCAGATTCAGCCCACCAATGGCGTTGGAGTTGATGGCGCGATTTAAGGTCACGCACACATTTCTGTTTCCTACTGCACTCAAGGCCATGATGAAGGCTTATCCAGGGACCAATCGAACCACCGTGCGCCAGCAGTTCAAGCTGAAACTTCAGGCCATCATGAGCGCAGGAGAGGCGGCGGGTGACGCCGTGTTCGACTATTGCCAGCAACAACTTGGCGTGACCGTGAACGAGATGTTTGGTCAAACTGAAATCAACTATATCGTCGGCAATTGTGCCGTGCAGTGGCCGCCAAAGCCGGGCAGCATGGGCAAGGGCTACCCCGGTCACCGCGTGGCGGTGATCGATGACAGTGGACAGGAATGTCCTGTGGGTATACCCGGCGACGTAGCTCTGAACCGTTTTGATGTGCACGGCCAACCCGACCCGATTTTCTTTCTGGGTTACTGGAAAAACGAGGCCGCCACGCGCGATAAATTCACCGGTGATTGGTGTCGTACCGGCGACCTGGCAACGCGCGATGAAGGCGGTTATCTCTGGTACCAGGGTCGTTCCGACGATGTTTTCAAAGCCGCCGGTTACCGCATTGGGCCTGGCGAAATCGAGAACTGCCTGGTCAAACACCGCGCTGTAGCCAATGTGGCAGTGGTGCCCAAGCCGGACCGTGCGCGTGGGTCGCTGGTCAAGGCCTACGTTGTTCTTGCTCCTGATTTTGTAGCGAATCGTCCGCTGGATCTTGCGTCCAGGGCTGAGTTCGATAAAAAACTCGTAGCCGAGTTGCAAGCTCATGTCAAAGGCAAACTGGCGCCTTACGAATACCCAAAGGAGATTGAGTTTATTGACGCCTTGCCCATGACCACCACAGGCAAAGTGCAGCGACGCGTGTTGCGCTTGCTGGAACAGGAGCGCGCCACGATGCTGGCAGACTAGAGGCGTGAACGCATGAGAAACCGTAAACTGCATGCTTTTTGAAAATCCAGAAACTCCTCATGACCATGAAAACCCTACAGCTCGGCCAGAGCGATCTGCACGTTACTCCCATTTGCCTGGGGACCATGACATTTGGCGAGCAGGTCGATGAACCCACCGCCCATGCCATCCTGGACCGTTCACTGGCGCGTGGCGTGAATTTCATCGACACGGCTGAGATGTACGCGGTGCCACCGCGCGCCGAAACTTTCAACGCCACCGAAATCATCATCGGCAACTGGCTGGCCAGGAACCCGGCGGCACGTCAAAAACTGGTGATCGCCAGCAAGGTCGCGGGCCCAGCGCGCGGCATGCCCTGGATTCGCGGTGGCAAAGGGGATTTGACCGGCGCCGACATGGTTGCTGCCTGCGAAGGCAGTCTTAAGCGTCTGCAGACCGATGTGATAGACCTCTACCAGATTCACTGGCCGGTGCGCCATGTGCCTGCCTTTGGCATGCTGTACTTCGACCCCGCTAAGGATGGACCGGGTACCGCCATTCACACGCAGTTGGAAGCGTTGCAGACGCTGGTGCGGGCCGGCAAGGTGCGTGCGGTAGGTTTGTCCAACGAAACCCCGTATGGCGTGCACGAGTTTGTTCATCTGGCAGAAAAGTATTCATTGCCGCGAGTTGCCACGGTGCAAAACGGGTATGGCTTGTTGAACCGTACGGTGGAAAATGCGCTGGATGAAACCATGCATCGCCTGGGGGTGTCGCTGCTGGCGTATTCACCTTTGGCTTTTGGATTGTTGACGGGCAAATACGACGCATCAGGATTGACCGGACCGGATGCGCCTGCGAATGCCCGCATCACCAGGTTTGAGTCGACCCGCAAACAGCGCTGGGGCCGTCCTGACGCACTGGCGGCGGCCCGCCGTTATAACGCTTTGGCACGCGAACATGGTATGACGCCGACTCAGCTTGCCTTGGCTTTTTGTTACACCAAATGGCAAGTTGCCAGCACCATTATTGGCGTCACCTCGGTGGCGCAACTCGACGAAGATCTGAACGTTTGGGGCACCACGCTGTCGCCCGAATTACTCAAGAAAATTGACGTCATTCGCTGGGAGATACGCGACCCGACGCTGTGAACCGAGGCAATCTTCACGATGTCCAAACACGTCAGCGTTACCCCGGCCACCCAGTTGCTCAAGGCTCGCAAGGTGGTGTTTACCGAACACACTTACGAATACCTGGAGCACGGTGGCGCGTTGCACAGTGCCGAGGTGCTGGGGTTCGATCCTTTTGCGGTCGTCAAGACACTCATCATGCAGGATCAGGAAGCCAAACCGCTGGTAGTGCTGATGCATGGCAACCGCAAAGTCTCAACCAAAAATCTGGCGCGCCAGATTGGCGCAAAATCGGTTGAGCCTTGTCTGCCAGAGGTGGCAAATCGATACAGCGGGTATCTGGTCGGTGGTACTTCGCCCTTTGGCACACGCAAGGTGATGCCGGTTTTTGTGGAGGCGTCGATTCTGGACCTGCCCAGGATACTCATCAACGGTGGGCGACGCGGTTATCTGGTCGGTATTGACCCGCAAGTGTGTGTGTCCTTGCTGGCAGCAAAAACAGTGCAGTGTGCCCTGCTGGCTTGACCGGCTACGGTGGTTTCGCGTTGGGCTGGCAGAATAGACGCTTGATACCCCGGCCAGTGGGTACAGCAGCAGGAGAAGTTATTTGGAATCAGTGCAATCTTTTTTCCCTTTGGTGGCGACCGTTGCAGGCTACTTGATCGGCTCGCTCTCATTTGCGGTGATTGTCAGCCGCATCTTGGGCTTGAGTGATCCACGCACTTTTGGCAGTAAGAACCCGGGCGCCACCAAC
>JANXLW010000430.1 GCA_025354965.1 Betaproteobacteria bacterium | reverse complement strand
TCGGTGTTGGCGCGGTTGAAATAAATTAAAAAACCCTGTGAGTAAAAGCCATTTCCGTCGAGGGTTTTCACTGAGAAGCGCGTGCCGTGATCGCCCGACAATCTGACGGATAACGGCTGTTCACCGTTTCCACCATTACATAACTACCTGGAGATTTGCATGAGACTAGTGCGAAATTTGGCGTTCAGTTCCGTTGCCCTCGCCGTCGCTGCCCTGAGCTTCGCGGCTGATACCATCAAAATCGGTTTGCAAGGGCCACTGACCGGTGGCTCCAGCCCGATGGGCGTTTCGATGCGCGATGGCGCCAAGCTGGCTGTCACCGAAATCAATGCCAAGGGCGGCTTGCTGGGTCGCAAGATCGAGATGATTGAGCGTGACGACGAGGCCAAGAACGAGCGTGGCGTTCAAATTGCGCAGGAACTGATCAACAAGGAAAAAGTGGTGGCCACGGTTGGCTACATCAATTCTGGCGTGGCGCTTGCTTCGCAGCGCTTTTACCAGGAAGCCAAGATTCCAGTGATGAACAATGTGGCGACGGCGACCACCATCACCAAGCAGTTTGCGGACCAGCCCGAAAACTATGTTTTCCGCAACTCGGCCAATGACACGATCCAGTCCACCATGATCGTGGAAGAACTTATCGGTCACAAGAAGCTGACCAAGGTCGCCATCCTGGCCGACTCGACCAATTACGGCCAGCTGGGTCGTGAAGACCTGGAGAAAGCGCTCAAGGCCAAGGGCATCACTGCCGTCGCCATCGAGAAGTACAACATCAAGGACGTTGACATGACGCCCCAGTTGCTTAAAGCCAAGGAAGCAGGTGCCGAAGTGGTCATCACCTACGGCATTGGCCCGGAGTTGGCGCAAATTGCCAACGGCATGATCAAGCTCGGCTGGAAGGTCCCGATGATGGGTTCCTGGACGCTGTCCATGGGCAACTTCATTGACAATGCCGGAAAAAATGCGGATGACGCCCTGATGCCGCAGACCTTCATCCAGGAGCCTAATACGCCCAAGCGCAAGAGCTTTATCGAGGCCTATCAAAAGGCCTACAAAGTGACCCGTATTTCTTCGCCGGTGTCGGCCGCGCAGGGCTACGATTCAGTTTACTTGCTGGCGGCGGCCATCAAACAGGCCGGCTCTACCGATGGCCCCAAGGTGCTGGCCGCGCTGGAAGATCTGAAAGCGCCGGTGGAAGGTGTCGTTACCACCTACAACCATCCATTCTCGAAAACCGACCACGAGGCCATCACTATCAACATGCCTGTGATTGGCAAGGTGCAGGATGGTCATGTGGTCTACGCCTATGACGAAGACAAGAAAAAGGGTGGCGAAGTTCGCACCAAAGCCGTCAAGAAGTAAACGCAGTCTTTAGGACTCACCTGAGTTGCAGAGAAAGCCGGGACCCACCCGGCTTTTTTGGTGTTCGGGGTGGTCTGTTGTCGAACTTGAGTTCGGCTGTTTTTTGGGAGCCTGGGCATGGAAATTTTCTTACAACTGATCTACAGCGGCGTCGCGCTGGGCATGATTTACGGCGTGATCGCCTTCGGCTACCAACTGACCTTCGCGACCTCCGGAACTTTGAATTTTGGTCAGGGCGAGGCGTTGATGCTGGGAGCCCTGGTCGGTCTGTCGCTGGCCGGCACGATTCACGGTGGCCCCTACCTTAACTACTGGGTGATGATTCCGGTGGTCGTCGTATTCGGTGCTGCCCAAGGCGCACTGGTGGAGTGGATTGGCGTGCGTCCGGCGATCAAGATCAAGAGCGAGTTTGGCTGGATCATGTCGACCATCGCGCTGGCCATCATTTTCAAGAATGTCGCTGAAAACATCTGGGGCAAAGACGATCTGAAGTTTCCGTCCCCGTTGCCGGAGGCGCCCACGAAACTTTTCGGCGCCAATGTGCTGCCGATGGAAATCGTGGTGGTAGTGGGTGCGCTGGCCATGATGGCCATCGTTGAGATTTTTAATCGCAAATCGATTTACGGCAAAGCCGTGGTGGCCACCTCCAACGACCGCGATGCAGCGTCGCTGATGGGCATCAACACGGGGGCCGTGATCACGTTCTCCTACGCGTTGTCGTCCGTCACAGCAGCGGTGGCGGGTGTGCTGGTGGCACCTCTGACACTGACTGGCGCCACCATGGGCTCGGTCCTGGGGCTGAAGGCTTTTGCGGTGGCCATTATTGGTGGTCTGACTTCCGGTGTCGGTGTGATTGCGGGCGGCTTGATATTGGGCATTGCAGAAACCACGACCGGCTACTACATCTCGACCGGCTACAAAGACGTGCCGGGACTGGTGCTGCTATTGCTGGTGCTGGCAATCAAGCCGGCCGGCTTGTTTGGCAAGACCGCCATCAAGAAGGTTTGACGGATTTAGGCAATCATGAAAAACAAAAGTAAATCTTATCTTTTGATGGCGATGGGGCTGGCGGCACTGGGATTGTTCCCGGTGTTGGTGCCAAATCCCTATTACGTCCACCTTGTCGAAACCATTCTGATCTACGCCATCCTGCTGTTCGGACTGGACATTGTGGTCGGCTACACGGGTCAGGTGTCACTGGGGCACGCAGGGCTTTTTGGGGTTGGCTCCTACACCGCCGGCGCCTTGTTTTTCAAGCTGGGGGTGCCATTTTTCGTGGCCGTGCCGGCCGCCATCGGCGTTACTGCCGCGTTCGGCGCAGTGCTGGCGCTGCCGGCATTGCGCGTGACCGGCCCGTATCTGGCCATGGTGACGCTGGCCTTTGGCACCATTCTTCAAATTCTCATCAATGAGATGACGTTTCTAACCGAAGGCCCGATCGGCATCAAGGTGGCCAAGCCCATTTTCTTTGGCCACAAGCTCAATGAGGTGGAATATTTTTATGTGGTTGCCGCCCTGATGGTGCTGGCCCTGGTGGTAGTGCATCGCATCTTGAAATCACAGTTGGGCCGTGCTTTTGAAGCGCTGCGCGACAGCCCGGTAGCGTGCGATTGCATGGGTGTCTCGGTCTATGCCTACAAGGTCTATGCGTTTGTCGTCAGCGCTGGGCTGGCCGGTCTGGCCGGTGCGCTGTATACCTATTCGGAGGAATACATTTCTCCCAATACCTACAATTTCGAGTTGACCATCATGTTCTTGCTGGCGGTCATCATGGGCGGGCGCAAAACCCGCTCCGGCGCCTTGATTGGTGCCGTCATCGTGGTCATGCTGCCCAGTTTGCTGTCGGACATTGAACTTTTTCGCAAGATCGCAACCGTGCTGGCCGTCGCGGTCAGCGCCATGGCGGCTTACAACTACTCGAAGAAGGTCAAAACGGTGCGCGAGTTGGCAGTGCCAGTGATCGCTACTGTGGCGATGGCGGCTTTCTCCTTTCGACTGGAAAACATCACCGATTGGCGGCTGACGATTTTTGGTCTGATGACCCTGTTCGTGGTGTATTACCTGCAAGATGGCGTGGTCGGTTTTGCGCGCGATTTGTTTTTGCGTTTTTTCAAACCTGCCGCACGCGCCAGCGACAAAGTGCTCCGCGCTGAAGTTCGGGCCTGGACCACCGGGCATGTGACAGTTGACGCCGGTGCCGACCCATTGCTCGAAGCAAAGAAAGTGCTGATCCAGTTCGGCGGCCTCAAAGCCCTGAATCAGGTAGACCTGAAAGTCATGCGCGGATCCATTCACGGCCTGATCGGACCCAATGGGTCGGGCAAAAGCACCATGATGAACGTGCTGACCGGGATTTATCAAGCAACCTCCGGTCAGGTGCTATTCAACGGTCAGTCGGTCGTGGGCCAGACGCCTTCCACCATTGCCGTGTCAGGCATCGCGAGGACTTTTCAAAACGTTCAGCTCTTTGGCGAGATGACGGCCACCGACAACGTGCTGGTGGGCCTGCATCACCTTTATAAAAGCAATATCCTGGACGTCGCCTTGCGCACCGCCCGCTACCAAAGGGAAGATGCGGCGGCGCGCGAACAGGCCGCCAGCTTGCTGGGTTTCGTCGGCCTGACCGACATGAGCGACGAGCAGGCGCGAAACCTGCCTTATGGCAAGCAACGCATGCTGGAAATTGCACGCGCACTGGGCTTGAATCCAAGATTGCTTTTGCTCGATGAACCAGCGGCCGGCCTGCCGCCCGCCGACCTGCCCGAACTGATGAAGATGGTGCAAAAAATCCGTGACCACGGCATCACGGTGATTCTGATCGAGCACCATATGGACGTGGTGATGGGGATTTCAGACACCGTTTCAGTGCTTGATTTCGGCCAAAAAATTGCGGAAGGCATACCAGCCGATGTACAGCGCCATCCGGCTGTCATTGAGGCTTATCTCGGCAGCAGCGCAGATGCGCATTGATTGCAAAGAAGTTTCACTATGCTCACCATTGAAAACCTGCAAGCCGGCTACGGCAAGGTGCAAGTGCTTCACGGCATTTCGATCACCGTTCCCAAGGGAAAAATTGTCACATTGATCGGCTCCAACGGGGCTGGCAAATCCACTACCATGCGTGCCATATCCGGCATGATCAAGCCGGCGTCCGGCAAGATCACGCTGGCTGGTGAGGACATTACCGGGTTGGACTCGCACCAGATCGCCAAACGCGGCCTGGCGCACTCGCCCGAAGGCCGGCGTGTATTCCCGACTTTGAACGTGCTCGACAACATCCGTCTGGGGGCGTTTGTGCGCTACACCAACGCGCGACCCAAAGGCGATGTCGAGTCTGATCTGCAAAAGGCTTTAGAGATGTTTCCGCGTCTCAAGGAGCGCACGCACCAACTGGCCGGCACGCTGTCTGGCGGCGAGCAGCAAATGCTGGCCATGGCGCGCGCCGTCATGCTCAACCCCGAGGTGTTCCTGCTCGATGAGCCGTCCATGGGGCTGGCGCCGATTCTGGTGGAGGAAGTGTTCAACATCATCTCCCGCCTCAAAAACCAGGGTGTGACCATGTTGCTGGTCGAGCAGTTTGCGGCGGCGGCTCTGAAAGTGGCGGACTATGGCTATGTGCTTGAGAACGGCCGAATTTCAGTGCATGGAGCGGCTACCAAGCTGAAGGACGATCCGGCGGTCAAGGCCGCCTATCTGGGGGGATAAGCGGCATATCTGGCGCGGCTTTTGGCGGTTCAATCAACTACTGCGTTGGACTTGAGTCGGCAGGGCTGGGGCGGACGCCGGGGGCTCATGCGCTTCGTTTTTTGAAATCGCCCCCAACATCCACCCAACCCCCGCCTTGTGCTGTTGCTTGATCCGATCGGGGTGGTCATTGGGGCAGCAGTGTGGGAGCGATCACGGCCAGTGCCATTGTGGCCACCGTGGGCAATCGTTTCGCGATTCGCCACGATGGAGTTTTGTTTGACAACGATCGAGAAGCCCTTGTAGTAAAAATAACCGCGCCACAGGCTGCGTGTTGATTGTCATGTTAAACAGCTTGGGGCCAATTGATTTGCACTTTTCTACCATTGGCAAGACAGTCGCGCAGGTATAAATTAATGAGACTCTGATACGGCACACCCGCCTCATCAGCCATACCTTTGAAATACTGCACTACGTCTTCCGACAGCCGCATCGTTACGGGCTTCTTCAGTTTGGATGCGTATGGGTTTTTGCGGAACTTCAGTTTGGAGAGGTCGTATTCTGCTTTCATGTGTGTGCACCTCGATAGAACGCGCTTTCACGCTTGGTTGCTTTGCGTGCCGAGATGATTCGAATAGTCGCACCATGATCCCGTTCGCAATGACAGACGATGAGCAACTTTGCCCCTGAACTCATTCCGAGCATCAAGAAGCGCTCCTCGTTGGGCGAATGATCAGCATCGAAAAACTGAACGCCGAACTCGTCGAAAAAAATTGACTTCGCCTCTTCAAAAGATACTTGATGCTTCTTGAGATTTACAGCAGCCTTAGCCTCATCCCATTCGAATTCAATCATACATACATTGTATTTATGATTTTCTGCAAGTCAAGCCGCTAAACGTGAAACTGTCCAACGTTCGAGTTAGTCGCGCCAGTTGTCCAGTGCGTCGCCCATCGCCTGCCTGAGCGGATCGAGCCAAGGTTCGTACTTGCGCCAGTCGGTCAGGCCGTCGCGATAGATCGGCTGGCGAACCTGCTCGGAACTCGGCGTGCTGACGCTGCGCTGCGTGCGGTGGAACTCGAGGCTGGATGGCTCGAACTCGAGAGCGCAGTGGTCGAGGAGGCGCCGTACCTCGCCATCGAGATCCTCCACCAGGTCCTCGTAGATGACGCGCAGAATGCGCCCGGGCAGAACGGTGTCCCAGTGGCGCATGAGTTCGAGATAGCTCCGGTAGTAGCGAGCGATTTCCTCAATGCCGTAGGTGAAGTCCTGCCCTCCGGCAAACAATTGATGCAGGTTGGCGACGCAGCAGGCCATCGGTTCTCGGCGCACGTCGATGATTCGCGCATTGGGCAGCATCAGGTGGACGAGCCCGAGGTGGCGGAAGTTGTTCGGCATCTTGTCGACGAAGCGCGGCTTGCCGCCGCGGTAGGCGCGCGTGAGTTCCAGGTAGCGTTCCCCTAGCCTGCGGAAGTGATCGAACTCCAGCGTGTCCAGCGCCTCGGGGTAGCGCGAGCGCAGGGGATCGGCGAGGCCACCACCGAGTTCGGCTGCGATGCGCGGCAGGCTGGGCAGTTCCTGTGTGCCTTCGACCTGGCTGTGGGAGGCGAGGATCTGCTCCACCAGTGTGGAACCGGACCGCGGCAAGCCGACCACGAAGACCGGATCGGGATCGGGTGCCCCGGACCCGCTTCGCCTTGCGAAGAATGCCGCGGTGCAAGTAGCGATCTGCCGACTTGTGGCAGCCTCGGTGATTTCCGGGCGGTAGGCGCTCCCCGCGCGCCGCAAGGCGTTACCGCGCAGATAGTATTGCCATGAAGCAGCCTGGTCGCCGCTGTCGCTGAGTGCCTTGCCCAGAGCGAAGCACAGGTGCAGGCGGTCGGCGTTGGCCGTCGTCAAGTTCTCCTCCTGTGCACGCATGTGCGCGACATCCTCCGGGGCAAAGTGCCAGGTCTTGAGGTTGGCAAGGCTCCACCAGGCATCGCCGAAAGCCGGTCGTGCCGATGCCGCAGCACGGTAGGCTGCGATCGCTTCCGACTGGCGGCCAACAGCTTTGAGCGAGTGCCCAAGCAGCAGCAGCCATTCGGGGCGTGAAGGGTCGGGCTCGAGCAGCGCGAGATAAGCGGTAATCGCCCGATCATGGTCTCCCACTCCGGCCCAGGCGCCAGCCCGCAGCGTGCGCAGGAAGGCGCTGTCCGGATCGGCAACCAGCAGGGCTTCGATGTCCGCCAGCGCCGCCGGGTAGTCGCGCCGCTCGAGGTTCAGGCGTGCGCGCTCCTGGCGCGCGTCACGGTCATCCGGGTGGCGTTCGATCACGGCGGAGAACAGGCCCTGCGCAACATCGAGCTCACCTTGTTTCCATCGGATGCGCGCGAGCAATCGCAGCGCATCAGTGCCCACGCTGGCCACTGCAATTTGGGGCGGCAGCGCGGATTCGGCGGCGGTGAGGTCACCAACCGAATACAGGTTGCCTGCTCTGACCACTTCGGTTGGCAGGCTCCGAAGTGCCGCCGCCTGCCCGGCCGCCGCAGCGGCGCGCACGGGATCACCCGCCCTGCGATGCAAGCGCTCGAGCATGTCCCAACTTGCAAGCAGGGCTGGATTGAGTTCGACTGCGCACGCAAATGCCTCGATGGCGCGAGCGCCTTGATCAAGGTTTACCAGGCAGTAGCCGCGCTCCTGCTGCAGCAGGCCATAGTCAGGATGCTGACTTTCCAGCAACACCAGACTCGCGAGGGCTTCGGGCAAGCGTCTCAGCAGTCTCTGGCATACCGCAACGAGGTATAGCGCGTCTCGGTCGTCTGGCGTCGCGCCTGATAGCGCGGTCGCCGCCGCGAGCGCCTCGCCGTGGCGCTGCTCCCGGATGAGGGCGCGAATTCGGGCGAGTTCGTTCGGGATGGGGGGCACGGTGACCGGTCCGGGTTCAAACTGGGCGTTCATTGGTGGCGATCGCATGAAGTTCCGTATGGAAAGCTGGAAGTCGTGGCCATCCGGGAAAACCCTTGCCGGATCAGGGCTAGCAGTGTACGTCAGATTACGGCAGCGCTTCAGCCAGGAAGTGCCGTGCTCTTGTCATCAATTCGCAACATCTGTTCCCTAATCTACCCCATGCCTCAATTGTTCAGGCATCAGAAGTTTTCTGTCTCACCCTTTGTGCATAGCACTTCCTACCTATGAGAGTCCCACCATGGATATTATGAATACTGATCGTCGCAAGTTTCTAAAGGTTGCGGGCACTGGAGCCTTGGCCGCAACTTTGGGAGCCAACATTTCCAAGGCCCTGGCCATTCCCGCGAACAGCGCTACCGGAACCATCAACGACGTCGAGCACATCGTCGTCCTGATGCAGGAGAACCGCCCGTTTGACCACCACTTCGGCACGCTGCGTGGGGTGCGCGGCTTCGCCGATCCGCGCGCGGTTGAGATTCACCTGCCGCTGCAAGGCGGAGGCTCGGCACCCGCATCGGTGTTCCTGCAGCCGGCCGGCGCCGCGCTGACGGCCGCCGGCTACGCGGTCGCACCGAACTACGGAAACCTGGGCGGCCCGGCCAACGGCGCCTACGTGATCCCGCCGTTCCGCGTGAACCCGGACAGTGTCAACCCCGCGCTGCACGGCCTGGGCTCGACCTACCTGCCGGGCACCGGCCACAACTGGGCCGGCGGCCAGGCCTCCTGGAACTTCGGCCAGTACGACGCCTGGGCGCCGGTGCGCGGACCGATGGCGATGTCGTACATGACCCGCGACGACCTGCCAGTCCACTTCGCGCTGGCCGACGCCTTCACGGTTGGCGATGCTTACCATTGCTCGATAATGGGACCGACCAACCCGAACCGCTGCTACATGTGGACCGGTTGCATCGGCAACGTCAGCTACCTCGGCAGCGCCGGCACCGACGGCCATGGCGCCGGCCCGATCACCTACAACGGCTGGAGCGTGAACAACCAGCCGCTCGCCTGGGAAACGTTCCCCGAAGTGCTGACCGCCGCGGGCGTCAAATGGAAGATCTACCAGGACCTGGCCGGCGCGACCTTCGATCCCGATTTCGGCGATGGCACCGGCAATTCGTTCGCCGGCAACTACACCGACAACTCGGTGCTGTACTTCAAGCAGTACAAGGAAGCTGCACCGGGCACCCCGCTGTTCGACAATGGCTGCACCGGCACGCATCTGGTCGACATCCTCCCGAGCACGACCGCACCAGCATCAGCGTGGGAGGCCTGGGCCGACCACCTGTTCGACGACTTCCGCCACGACGTCAAGAGCGGCAAGCTGCCACAGGTATCGTGGCTCGTCGCGCCGGCAGGCTATACCGAGCACTCCGACTACCCGATGAACTACGGCGCCTGGTACATCGCCAAGGTATTCGAGATCCTGGTGTCGAATCCCGAGGTGTTCAGCAAGACTGTATTCATCATCAACTACGATGAGGCCGACGGCAGCTTTGACCACGTCGTGCCGCCGACCGCGCCAATGTCGCCGACCTACGGCGCATCGACCGTCAGTATCGAGAATGAAATCGTCACCGGCGGACACACGAACGATCCGACCGGCCCGGTCGGCCTGGGTCAGCGCGTGCCGCTGATCGCGATCTCACCGTGGAGCAAGGGCGGTTATGTCAACTCGCAGGTCTTCGACCACACGTCGGTAATCCGGTTCATCGAGCAGCGCTTTGGTGTCCACGAGCGCAACATTTCGCCGTGGCGCCGCGCGGTCTGCGGCGACCTGACTTCGCTGTTCGACTTCGCGAGTCCGAACGACAAGCCGGTCAAGCTGCCGTCGATCAAGGGCTTCCTGCCTTCGGTCTCCGAACTCGCCGGCAACGACGGCCCCACGTTTGTGCCCACGCCCAGCACGGTGATCTTCGGCATCCCCGAGCAAGAAAAGGGCATTCGCCCGGCCCGTGCGCTGCCGTACGAGATGAACGTGCATGCCAGCGTCGACAAAGCGGCCGGCACCATCCGCCTGACGTTCGAGAACACCGGCAAGGCGACGGTCGTGTTCCAGGTCCGCTCGGGGAATCCCGCCGACGCGGTCCGTGGCTACACGGTCGAGCCCGGCGAGAAGCTCGAAGGCACATGGAGCGCCGCGCCGGACTATGACCTGTCGGTCTACGGCCCGAACGGCTTCGCCCGTTACTTCGCGGGTGGCATCGCCGGCGCTCGGCTGGACCTGCGCTCGAACTACGAGGCCGACAACGAGGGCGCACTCGCCTGGCGTATCACCAACGTCGCCGCCCGTACGGTGACCGTCAAGGTGACCGACGCTTATAGCGGCCACCAGCGCATCGAACGCCTCGAGCCGCGCGAGTCGATGGACGACAGCCGCTCGCTGGAGGTTTTCCACGGCTGGTACGACGTCGTCGTCACTGTCGCCGAGGACGCCGGTTTTGAGTACCGGCTCGCCGGGCACGTCGAAACCGGTCGCGACAGTATCTCCGACCCGGTGATGGGTGGTCTGCTCAAGCTGAAGGCCTAAACTTACCCACTGACCGCGCGCCCGTACATGGCGCGCGGTCAGCAGCAAGCCAGGAAGTCCGCATAGTGGTGGCTTAAGGAGTACGGAAAACAGGGGCAGGGTCACTGCCACCGCGATCAGCACCCGCGCCATGGTTGAGGGCGAATGGTTTTTTAAGGAGTTGTGACACGAAGTTTGGGTCAACTGCGCAGTGAAAACCAGAAAAACGCTAAGATTGACGTTTACGTAAACGTCAAGTCAGCGAAGCCGGTTCTGATGCGAACTCTGTCGCATCGCTGCACAATGACATTGCTACCTCCGGAGCCACCCATGACCGATCTGTCCGCTGAATTCAAGGCCCTTGCCAATTACCACCCCGTCAACAAGGTGCGCTTTGTGACGGCTGCCAGTCTGTTCGACGGGCACGATGCGGCCATCAATATCATGCGGCGCATTCTGCAGGGCATGGGGGCCGAGGTGATTCACCTGGGGCACAACCGCAGTGTCGACGAGGTGGTCACCGCCGCCTTGCAAGA
>JANXLW010000368.1 GCA_025354965.1 Betaproteobacteria bacterium | reverse complement strand
CTCGCCAGCCACGGCTATGTAGTCGCTGTACCTGAGATCTATCATGAACTGGAGCCTGCGGGAACGGTTCTGGCCTACGATGAGATGGCGCGCGCCCAGGGGTTGAAGCTTGATCTGGATCGCCTTGCGCTGGAACTCGCTTGCCCGGTGGTGGAAACGGTGGCTGTCAAGCATGATGGCCATTCGCAGTTGTTGGCGCTGCTTGAAAAGCAATTTGACAGCTCCGACTTCATGCAGTCAGACCGGGCTGCGGATCCGTTGCCGGTCACCTCGACTGACCTGCAGCGCGAAGTGCGCCGCATACTGGCTTTGGTGGCCCCCAATGCGCCCAGCCAGAGCCGTTTTCAACACCGGCTGGACGCCGTGGTCATGCACCCGGTGTGGGGCCTGGCGGTGTTGGCTGCAGTGTTGTTCCTGATTTTCCAGGCGGTTTTTTCATGGGCCAATTGGCCCATGGATGCGATCAAGGCGGCGATGGCGGCGCTGGGCGACTGGACTATCGCCCACATGACTGCCGGGCCTCTGCGCAGCTTGCTGGTGGATGGCGTGATGGCCGGTGTCGGTGGCGTGCTGGTGTTCTTGCCACAAATTCTGATTCTGTTTTTCTTCATTTTGCTGCTGGAAGACTCGGGTTATCTGCCACGTGCCGCTTTTCTACTGGACAACGTGATGGGCAAAGTGGGGTTGTCGGGCCGTGCCTTCATTCCCTTGTTGTCCAGTTTTGCCTGCGCCATTCCGGGTGTCATGGCGACGCGCACTATTGTCAATTGGAGAGACCGGCTGGCCACCATCATGGTGGCACCGCTGATGACTTGCTCGGCCCGCCTGCCGGTGTACGCCTTGCTGATCGGCGCTTTTGTGCCGCAGCGCGATATTGGTTGGTTCAGCCTGCGTGGCCTTACCTTGTTTGGCCTGTATGTGGCGGGTGTGGTTTCCGCCATGGGGGTAGCTTGGGTTTTCAAGCGGGTCTGGATGAAAAGCGGCTACCAACCCCTGATGCTGGAGTTACCGCCGTACCGGGTGCCCAGCTTGCGCAATCTTGGTCTGGGCCTGTGGGAGCGTGCCCGCATCTTTTTGCGTCGGGTTGGCGGCATCATTTTTGCGCTGATGGTGGTGCTGTGGTTTTTCTCAACTTATCCGGCGCCACCGGCGGGTTGGGACGTGAGTCAGGGCCCCGCTATTCAGTACAGCATCGCCGGCATGCTGGGCCACGTGTTGCAATGGTTGTTTGCACCGATCGGCTTCAACTGGCAAATCTCCATCGCCCTGGTGCCTGGCATGGCCGCACGCGAGGTGGTGGTAGGGGCGTTGGGGACGGTTTATTCACTGTCCGCCGTTGACAAATCGGTCGCTGATGCCTTGTCGCCGGTGATCGCGCAGGGCTGGTCGCTGGCCACCGCCTACGCATTGCTGGCCTGGTTTGTTTTTGCGCCGCAATGCCTGTCGACGCTGGCCGTGGTACGACGCGAGACCAACACCTGGCGCTACCCGCTGTTCATGGCGCTTTATCTGTTTGTGTTGGCCTATGCAGCAGCGTTTGCTACCTACCGCGTCACCTTGATGCTGGTGGCCTGAGTCATGGACATGCAATCCCTCGCCGTGTTTGTTGTGGTGAGCTGCTGCTTTGTGTATGCGGCCTGGAGCTTGATGCCACAAGTGGCCCGGCGCACCCTGGCCAACGGTCTGTTACGCCTGCCGCTGCCCCGGCAACTGGTGTTCACTTTGCGAAAAGCGGCCAGCGCTTCCGATAGGTGCCAATGCAGTGGCTGTGACCATGCAAAGCCCGAGGTCAGCTTGGCAAACGGGGGCGTCAAGGTGTCTTCTTCATCCCAGCAAGTGCTGGTGTTTCATCCGCGTAATCGCCAGTAAGCGTGACGCCGAGGAACGAATATTCACCGTTTTCCCCGGTCCATAAAACCCGTGCCTTGCGCGGCGTCAACTACAGAGTTTCATCTATTGCAAACGGAGGGCATGGAACTGTTATGCCGGAATCCGTACCACGATGATTTCACCATTGCCGGCCAAGGAATCAAGCGGCGCCAACGCCCGTCGCGCCAACCGGAGACAATGGGGATGCGGGTCTCGATACAACTTCAGAGAGATGTTGGCAATGTGCATGAACTACGTGGTCTGGGGGTGTAGCGGATTGGCAAGCGCAGACCTTCATATTCAAACCATTAACGTCGCGTTTTTTGCGATCATCTCCTCATGAGTTTTGAAAACCCAGCACTGCCAACTTCTGTTCTCGTGGTCTGTCTTTGTGCGCAGTGGTGTGGCGTCTGCCGCGACTACCAAAGCCGCTTCTTGCAGGCACAGTCGAATTTTCCGCAGGTGCAATTTCTCTGGATTGACGTGGAAGACGAGGCTGACCTACTCGACCCACTGGATGTGGAGGACTTTCCAACTGTGCTTTTGACAGTGGGTGATGAGCCGCGCTTTTTTGGGCCATTGACACCGCAGTTGGAGACCCTGGAGCGGCTGATCCGATCGCAGATGCACAATACATCGGCAGCAGCGTTGTTGGATCCATCTGCAGTGGCTCTGGTGGCCAAGATTCGAACTAGGGAGTGGGATGATTAGCTGTACTTTGACGTTGGCCGCAGGGGTGGCCTTTCAGAGTGCACAATAACCTCTCCTTTAAAATTTGAAATACCAGCCGACTTCATACCGACAAGCAACTTTTCATGACAAAGGTTTCAGTCAAACACCCCCGATCCGAATTGGACAGGCCTGATGCCGTATTTGATATGGCTTCAGAGTTGTTCAGTGTTTTGTCTGCCCCCATGCGACTGAAAATCATCAGTTGCCTGCGTGATGGCGAGCAAAACGTGAGCTATATGCTCAGCAAAATTGACACAACCCAGCCCAATATGTCACAGCACCTGAATACGCTCTACAAGGCTGGCGTGCTCGGCAAGCGCCGCGAAGGCGTACAAATCCTTTACCGAATCATTGACGACCGAGTGGCAGCGCTTTGCCGTGCGGTATGCACGCAGGTAGAGACGAAAGGGAAACTTTAAAACACTCAAGGATGATGAGGTGGAGGGGTTTGGGAGACACTTTTAATTTGTTAATAAGCATGTAATGATTTATTGATATAGATCAGCATAAACTTGCTGAACTCGCAATAGGATAAACCCGTAGTGCTGGTAAGTGGTTACCGCACTCAGGTGTCCCGGCTTGTTTAGCGAAGGAAATTGTGATGCGTATTCGATATTTGATGGCTGCCGCTATGGCAGCCATTTTTTTTGTCGCAATGGCTCCGGCAGCTGTAGCTACGGCACCGGTCAAGTTGCTTAAGTCGACAGCCGACCACAGCAAGTTCAAGGAGCTAGACCGGGAATTCAACACCGGTCCGGAGGTGACCAAGGCGTGCCTGAGCTGCCACACAGAGGCCGCCAAGCAGATTCATCAGACGCAGCACTGGAAGTGGGAGTTCATCAACCCTGATACCAAGCAAGTGCTGGGTAAAAAACACGTTATCAATAATTTTTGCACATCAGTGGAATCCAACTACGCCGCTTGCGCCAGCTGTCACATTGGCTATGGTTGGAAGGACGACAAGTTTGATTTCAGCGTTGAGGAGAACGTCGACTGCCTGGCCTGTCACGACCATACCGGCAAGTACACCAAGCCCAGTGGTTTTGCCGGTCTCCCAGTTGCCAGGGACACCGAGTATCCGGCTGGCTCGGGCAAGATCATCAAGGGCATCAACCTCAAGGAAATCGCCCAGAAGGTAGGATCTACGACACGCAGCACCTGCGGTGCCTGCCACTTTAAAGGTGGCGGCGGTGATGGTGTCAAGCACGGAGATCTCGACAGCTCGCTCGAAGCACCCGACAGGGCGCTGGACGTGCACATGGACGCCAAGGGACTGAACTTTTCCTGTGCCACCTGCCACAAGACCGATGATCACAAGGTATCTGGTAGCCGCTACGCTCCCACCGCCAAGGACAAGGCGCCTGCCCATATGCGCGGCGAGGCCGACAAGACCAATCCAGACACCTGCCAAGCCTGCCACGGACAAGCACCACATCAGATAGCCAGGCTGAATGAACACACTGCCAAAATCGCCTGCCAGACCTGCCATATTCCGGCCTTCGCTCGCGGCGGCAATCCGACCAAGATGTCGTGGGACTGGTCCACGGCCGGCAAGCTTGGCCCCGACGGCATGCCGCAGACCATCCGGGACGACGATGGTTACGACAGCTATATGACCATCAAGGGCAATTTCAAATGGCAGGAGAACGTCAAACCTGAGTATGTCTGGTTCAACGGTACCAACAAATACACCCTGATCGGCGACAAGCTGGAAAAGGGCGACAAGCCGGTCCAGATCAATCATTTTGAAGGCAGCGCCACGGATGGCAAGTCAATGATCTGGCCGATCAAGCTGTTTCGCGGCAAGCAGCAATATGACCCGATCAACAAGTCATTGGTCATTACCCATCTCGCCGGCAATGACGGTACCGCCTTCTGGAAGAACCTCGACTGGGAGAAAGCGGTTACCGCAGGTATGGCGGCAGGGGGTGTCAAGTTTTCCGGCAAGGTGGAATTCATCGAAACCGAGAGCATGTGGCCGATCACGCACATGGTTGCCCCAAAAGAGAAAGCGCTGGGCTGTGTCGAGTGCCACGCCAGTGTCGGCCGCTTAGACAAGATCGACGGTGTCTATATGCCGGGGCGCAGTCGCGATCACGCCAGATGGCTTGAGGTCGGTGGCTGGGCTATCGCGCTGTTAACCCTGCTCGGTGTTCTTGGCCACGGGGTCGGCCGCGTCATCGCGCGCAAACGCAACAGCTAACCGGAGAAACACTATGTCACGCGTCTATCTCTTCAAGCCCTTCGAGCGGTTCTGGCACTGGTGCCAGGCGGCACTGATCATTTTCATGCTGCTGACCGGCTTCGAGGTCCACGGTACTTATTCCATCTTCGGTTTCGAAAAGGCTGTGGGCTATCACACCATTGCTGCGTGGACACTGGTGGGATTGTGGATCTTTGCCGCTTTTTGGCACCTCACTACCGGTGAATGGCGGCATTACATCCCGACGACGCACAACGTAGTTGCGATTGCGAAATACTACTCGTCCGGGATCTTCAAGGACGAACCCCATCCGTTCCGTCCCAGTCTGAGCAATAAACACAACCCCTTGCAACGCCTGACCTATCTGGCGGTCCTGACCCTACTCAGTCCCTTGCTTTGGTTTACCGGTTGGCTCTACCTCTTCTACGCCAACTGGTCGGCCTGGGGTTTGAGCAGATTGCCGCTGGAATGGGTTGCCACCGCACACACATTGGGTGCTTTCTTTATGCTGGCGTTTCTCCTCTCGCACCTCTATCTCGCCACCACCGGTCACAAGCTCACGTCGCAGGTCAAAGCCATGATCACCGGCTGGGAAGACCTCGGTGACGAAGCCGTGCCGGGCAAGCACCGCTAGCGTTGGCACCGAAGTTTTTACTGTTGAACTACCTAGGAGAAGTTGATGGACAAGTTGTTTAAGAAAAAAGTACTGGTGGCCCTCATTGCCGGCATGGCGCTGCCACTTGTGGCCAGCGCGGTTGACGCCGATTTGATGAACAAAATCGAGTCGATGTCACGCGAACTTGAGGCTCTGAAGAAACAGGTCAAGGCGAATGAGGAAAAGGCGGCCCAGACCGCCGAGCAGGTGAAGGCGGTAGCCGTCAAGTCCGAGGGCTCAGCGCTGGACGATCTGAAGAGCCAGGTCACGAAGCTCGAAGGCAAGTCGCTTGGCAAGTGGCTGACCGTAGGTGGTGACTATCGCTTGCGCGTGGACTCGCTGGCGGGCGAGACCCGGACCTTCACGGACGTCAATGCCACCTTCGCTAATGTCCAGCAGAAGTTGCAGGCTGACTTCTTTGCCAATCCATCGACCGTAGCAGGTTCGTCGAGCTATTTCGGCGCACCGCAGGCCGGTGGCATGTCCACCGCTGGCGCCTTGAGCGGGCTGATGGCGTTTTCCCAAAACATGAACAAGGTCGTCAGCTTCGATCAGGTCAACGCCTTCCTGGCCAATCCGATGAACGCCGGCATGGTGCAAGGCATCGGCGCCTTTGCCACCACCGTTCCAGCTTACAAGCCCGAGAACAAGAGCTTGTACAGCAACCGCTTTGGTATCGATCTCAACGCCAAGGCAACGCAGGACGTCAGCGTTAGCGCCCGCCTGCAGATGTACAAGGTGTTCGGTTCGCAGGATGACTCGGCGATTGTCAATGCTGGCAGCGCTCCCTTCTTTGCCGACCGCGTTGGTGTCTTTGACGGGACCCTGAGCCACGTGCCATCGAACAGTTATCTGAACGTCGATCGCGTCTATGCGACCTGGAGCAATATTGCTGACAAGGAAATGTGGTTTTCTGTGGGTCGCAGGCCAACCACCAATGGCGCTCCCAGCAATCTGCGCCTGAACAATCCACGCCCTGGCAATGGCGGTACGCCTTCTTTGCTGATTGACTACGCTTTTGACGGCATGACGCTCGGCTATGCACCTGACATAGACAGTCTGCCCGGTGCCTACGGCAAGTTTTGCTATGGCCGCGGCTTCGAGAGTGGATTCAGCAAGGCATCAGGCAACTCGCTGGTTGATACCGACATGGTTGGTTTCTCTGTCGTTCCCATCGACACCGACCCACTACGAGTCTGGCTGATGTGGGACCGCGGCATCAACATTTTTGATGCACCGACGATGAGCAACACCTATTTCGGCAACACCGCGGCCAAGGTCAATCTTGGCGACATCGATTGGTTCGGCCTGGGTGCCATGGGCACCCTTAAGAAAGTCGGTCCTGGCGATCTGACGGTGTTCGGTGACGTGGCCATGAGCCGTACCCACCCGAACAACAACGTGTCGGCTCAGTTCGGTTTCCAGGGGCTGATGACGGGTTCCTTCTTCAACCCTGAAGCACCGAGCAGCAAGACCGGAACCGCGGTCTACCTTGGCATGCGCTATGACCTGCCGTCGAAGACCAAACTCGGCTTCGAATACAACCATGGCTCCAAGGACTGGATCACCTTTGCTCCCGCGTCTGACGACATGTGGACATCCAAGGTTGGCACGCGTGGCGATGTCGTTGAGGCCTATCTGATCCAGGAACTGGACAAGGCACCGATCTCGTCTTTCTTTAGCCGCACCTACTTCCGTCTCGGTGTTCAGCGTTACCACTTCAACTACACCGGAAGTAACAACTGGGTCGGCGCACCTGTCGAGATGAGCAGTGTCAACGGCCAGATGATGACGACCACACCACTGGAAAACGCCACCGACGTCTATGCAACTTTCGAGGTCAAGTTCTGACCCGCACCCCATTTTTAGGAGTTCACCATGAAAACTAAACTTTCAACACTGATTCTGAGCGCTGCGCTGGCCTTGTCCGGTGCCGCTATCACTGGCACCGTTTTCGCCGATGAAGGCAAGATGGTTGGCCCTGTCACAAAGATCAAACTGGCGCCGGACGGCAAATCCGCTACCGCCATTCTGAAGGACGCCAAGACTGCAGAAATGGTCACGATCACCGTTACTGACGATCTGACGCTGGACAAATTCAAGGACAAGCGCATTGTTGAAGGCGACGAGATACGCGCCCGCTTCGACAAGGACGGCAAGAACACGGCCAAATCATTCAAGAAGACGGCTGGTTGCTGAGTGGGCGGGGGCACACAGCCCCCAACTTTCAAACTCCATGGGAGATTGGTCAATGTACCTTTGCAGAGCTACCCCCCTGATGTTGGGCTTGACGCTGGCGACTTCGCTCGCCCTCGCAGGTGATGGCAAAGTCGGTCAACTGGAAATTCGCGGTGCCTTCTCGCGCGCCACGGCAAGCAACGCCGACCAAACGGTCGCCGGTGCGTTCATGACTATCACCAATACCGGGTCTGATGCCGACAAACTCATAGGCGTCAAGTCAAACATTGCAGAGAAGGGTGGCGCGCATACCCATGTGCGTGACGGCAGCGTCTTGAATATGGTGCCGGTCGGTGCCATCGATATTCCTGCCGGGCATACCGTGACCCTGCAACCCGGTGCCATGCATGTCATGTTTCATGGTTTAAAGCAGCCTTTGGAGCAGGGCGGCAGGTATTCCCTAACGCTTCAATTTGCCAAGGCAGGTGAAGCCACGGTGCCGGTAGACGTGCTCAACAGTTCGGCCATGGGCTACCCCGGTGGCCCCGCCACTATGGGGCTTGGCATGGCGGGAAGCCCTTCCATGACGGCACCAATGAATGCTACGCCGATGGCCGCACCCATGGATAGCAAGCAATAAGTGGCGAAGCGTCACTTATTGGCAGACCCGCATGCGCCAACTGTTCTTTGTAGAAATATCAACTTGGAGAGCTAGTAAATCATGAAGAATTCAACACTTTTACCCGTCGCCATGGCGCTTGTGTTGAGCCTTGGTTACACCTCGGTATCCTTTGCCGAGGAGGTGACTGGAAGCGTCAAATCTGTGACCAACACGGCCCGCTCAGTTGCGCTCGAAGTTGCCAACAAGGGCGTGCTGGTGTTCAAGTTTGACGCTGCAACCCAGTTCAAGAATGCCAGCTCGGCCAAGGACATCGTCGCCGATGAGGTGCTCACTGTTGATTTCTCTCAGGTGGGAGCGGAAAACCTGGCAAAGACCATAACCAAGGTGATTGCACCCTTACCTTCTGGAGTGACGCGCATTGCCGCGGCAGAGCTTTTGCAGTTGGTGAAGAAGGGTGGAGATAAGTTTTTGCTGATCGACTCGCGTCCTGCGGGCCGCTACATTCAGGGGCATCTGCCGGGCGCCGTGTCTATCCCCTTCAACGAACTTGAGAAGGAAGGTGAGAAACTGTTGCCGGCAGACCGTGCTAAAACCCTGGTTTTCTATTGCGGTGGTCTGTCCTGCATGCTCAGTCCCAAATCAGCGGCCATTGCCGTGAAGCTCGGATTCAAGGATGTGCGGATGTTTCCGGAGGGTGAGCCCGGATGGAAGAAGATGGACTACGCCACACAGTCCAGTCTCTCCTTCGTAAAGAGCGGCAACATTGTTCTGGTTGACCTGCGGCCCGCAGAGAAGGCGGCAGGCGGCTATATTCCGCGCGCCGTCAATATCCCGGCCGCCAATCTGAGAAACGCCGAAAAGCAATTCCCTGAATTTCACGGAGCGGCCATCGTCTTCTATTCGGATGAAGATGGAGAGTCGAACGAGGCGCTTGAGTGGACACGGGAGTGGGAGTACCTGAATGCGACGGTCTTTCCTGGCGGTGCGAAGGCATGGCTGTCGGCTGGCAATCAACTAGTCACCGGTGCGGTGCCGACAAAGATCAGCTATGTCCGCAAGTTGACCGAAGGCGAGGTGTCGATCAAAGACTTCGATGAAGCCGTCCAAGCCAAATCCCATTTGGTGATTGATGTCAGAACAGCGGAAGAATTTGGTAAGGGACATATCGCCGGTGCCGTGAACATTCCGGCTGAAGAGATGGCCAATCGCTCTTCGGAAATTCCTGCCGGCAAGCCGGTGCTGATTCATTGCTCCTCGGGTACCAGGGCCGAGTTGGCTTTTGACGTCCTGAAGGAAAAAGGGATCAAGGTCCGCTACCTCAGGGCCAATGTGGAATTCGGGCCTGGCGACAAGCTTACGATCAAGGAGTAGGCTGGCATGCATGCCATAGGTGATGGCCATCGACCGAGCTGCTGTTTGAATATGTTGTTCCGCCCTCTGGCTGGTTTCGTGTTCGCATTGTTGCCATCGCTCGTGCTAGCACAAGATCTTCCCATTAAGTTTGATCCGCAACGGGATGCTGTCAGGGATGTAGTGACGGCCCAGAACCTGGCAAAGACCACGGGCAGGCGTGTACTGGTCGACGTGGGCGGACAGTGGTGTGGGTGGTGCCGCAAGCTCGACCGGTTTATTGCTTCACAGCCGCAAATCAAGACATTGATTGACAGCCACTATGTCTGGCTCAAGGTGAACTATTCAGCCGAAAACAGGAACACCGCTGTGCTTTCCAAGTGGCCCAAGGTTAGAGGTTTCCCGTACTTGTTACTGCTGGATTCAGACGGAAAATTGCTGCACTCCCAGGGTGTTCAGGGACTCGAAACTGAAACAGAGAACGAGGCTGACGAGGATTACGATCCCGACCGGGTTATGGCATTACTCAAGCGTTTCGTCATTGTGGCAAGCGTTTCGGCAGCGCCAGTTCTCATAAAGTAGTGGTCTGACGGGTGGCGTTAGAAGAAATCATTTTAAGGTGCTCCCCATTACGCTGCAGGATTCCCTTTTTCTCCATTTGGGCCACACAACGGTACAGCGCTTCGTGCGTAACACCCAACTCACCTGCCAGGGACTTCAGGCCGGAGCCCAAGGGATAGGTGCCATCCTGTCCTTCGGTCTCAAGAAAGTGCAACAGCCGGTCTTGTACCTTGTGCAGGGACAGCCGCTCGCATTGCAGCCGGAGCCGCTTGACTTCCCGATTCAGCATGCCGATCCAGCGGCCCGAAAACGCCGGATCGCACCTTAGGGCTTCCTGAATGGCATTAATTGGCACAGCGGTAATTTCGGAAGGGGCCATGACCTTGCCATCACAGTGGTAATGGGCGGATTGAAGGCTCGCTTCACTGATGATTCCGTATCTCGTGCGCTGCAAAACGATGGACTCACCATGCATGCCCATTCGCTCCAGCAGGACTTCACCGCTGCTGATGAAGAACATGTAAATCGGCTTCTTACCCGCCACAAACAGGCGTTCACCTTTTGCATAGCTTGAAGTGACACAAATGGCGCGCATGCCTTCGGGTAGCAGTTCTGCCAGCTCATGGTGAATTTGAGTAAAAGGTGAATTCATATGATTTTGATCATACAGAAATCGGACTGCTTTCATCAATACTCGCGTAAACGAGGACAAAGCAGAACGCCATGATTCAATCCATTTTTCAATTCGGGCAGCGGCTTCCAGAATATGACATCCCAGTTTTGAATGAGCGCGTAGTCCGTGCCAGTGCCGGTATTCTGTTTTTCTTCGCCATCGTCTCTTTCATGAATGCGTGGCTGACGGGTAACTTTCAGCTTACGCGCGTGTTCGTGGTCAGTTTCCTTGTCGACTTCACTATCCGCATCTTCGTCAATCCACGCTTCGCCCCCAGCCTGATCCTCGGTCAGTTGGCTGTTAGAAATCAGCAACCCGAGTGGGTTGGCGCACCGCAAAAGCGTTTTGCGTGGGCTATCGGATTTGTTCTGGCCTTGACCATGCTGTATTTGGTGGTGCTTAACAATGTGATTGGTCCGATCAATTTGATTGTTTGCTCGACGTGCCTGATCTTGATGTTTTTTGAGACAGCGTTCGGAATCTGTATCGGTTGCAAGGTCTACAACCTGTTCAACAAGGAGAAGGCTCAGCTTTGTCCGGGCGGCGTTTGCGAAATTCCTTCAGCTCAGATGCCATCAACAACGCTAGTACAGATCGTCATTGTTGCGGCCTTCCTGTTGACTATTGCCGCCATCGCGCAGTGGGTGTACAGCACGGCACCCAAACGGCAAGCCGAACTCAGCCGGCTCAGCGTTGCAGAGCCAGGCGCTCCGGTCGATCCGGCAGAGGTAGAGCGCTGCAAAGTGCCCGATTTTGCCAAGGCCTTGGGTCACGAGGAGAAGTGGAAGTTGCACAACAACTGCAAGTGACCCTGACCAGTGCAACCCACTTTCTACGACCTTTAATCACGCAGATTCTCGCCACGCATGACCACAACACTTAGATTCTTTTTCAGAAATATTTCAACGGCTGCGTTGCTGCTTTTGCTGTCGATGGGAGTCGCGTGGGCAGCGCGGCCTGTCGTCGAAATCATTGCATTTGCCCATCCGCCGGTGCAATCGGCTTTGAAGCCACTGCGCGACTGGTTGGCCAGCCAGGGCAGCAAAGTGCGCTTGGTGGAAACCGATATGGAAACGCCCACAGCTGAAAAGCGTCTTGTCGCCATCGGCTTGACTGGCCACATTCCCATCGTGGTGCTGGTCGATGGTAAATTCACCTTCACCCGCAAGGATGGATCAATCGTGGAGTTCAAGAGTTTTCCGGCGGGACCAGGCACGCCAGCTGGCGTCAAGGGTGCGTGGTCAATGCAAGATGTGCAGGCCGTCCTTAAAGATCACAAACCTTGAAGCGGGCAATCTCATGAACCCATCTCGGCAACTCAAGCGCAAAGCAATGCTGGTAGCGATGGCGCTACTGGTGATGGGTGGCATGGCCTTTGTCGTCCTGCACTCAGGCCCGCTGGCTCCCATCAAAGTGGTGCTCGCCCAGGTCAAGGAAGGCAGCTTCGAGCCCGCGCTGTTTGGTATCGGCACGGTCGAAGCCAGGCGCAGCTGGATTATTGGACCAACGGTCGCCGGGCGTGTGCTGAGCGTGAAAGTAGATGTTGGTGACGTGGTGAAGGCGGGCCAACTTCTGGCCGAGATGGACCCGGTGGACATTGATCAGAGGCTTGCATCCCTGGATGCCTCTATTGAGCGAGCCAAAAGTGCGCACTTGGCAGCCCTCGCCCAGCAGACCGATGCGAATGCACGACGCGAATTGGCCCTGTCCACCATGCGCCGCAATCAGGAACTAGCGAATCAGAACTTCATCAGCTCCAGCGCTTTGGAAACAAGAACGCAGGAAAAGGCATCAGCCGATGCAGCATTGGAGTCGGCGCGCGCCAACGCGATCGGTGCCGGTCAGGATCTGAACCGCGCCAAGGCCGATCGCGCGGCCTTGTTGCAGCAACGCGCCAACGTCCGCTTGATCGCGCCCGCCGATGGTGTTGTGAGCGCGCGCGACGCAGAGGCGGGTTCCACTGTTGTGGCGGGGCAGTCGGTGCTGCGCTTGATTGATCCGGCAAGCCTGTGGATCAAACTGCGCGTCGACCAAGGGCGCTCCTCCGGATTGGCGCAGGGGTTGAAAGCACGTATCGTCTTGCGCTCGCAGCCGCAGGTAGCATTCTCCGGCAGCGTGGCGCGGGTTGAATTGCTTAGCGACAGCGTGACCGAAGAGCGCATCGCCCAGTTGTCTTTCGATAAATTTCCTGTCGGCATTTCCGTTGGCGAGATGGCCGAGGCGACGATCCAGCTTCCATCCATTTCCAAAACCCCATTGGTCCCCAGCGCCAGCATTCAACGCCAAGGCGCGGCGGCAGGGGTCTGGCGCATGGAATCCGGCAAGCCCACTTTCGCCGCGGTGCGGATTGGATCGACAAGCCTCGACGGTCAAGTTCAGATTTTGGAAGGTGTCAAGGCGGGCGACGAGGTAGTGGTTTACAGCCAGAAAGCGCTAAGCAGCGACAGCCGTGTTCAGGTGGTTGATTCGCTGGTCAAGACCGTTGCCGTCGGAACTGCGCAATGATCAGCCTGGCAGGACGCGACATCCTGCATGCGTGGCCCAAGTTCGTTCTGACCGGCATGGGTCTTGGTTTGCTCATCGGCGTCACCTTGTCCATGGCCGGGGTGTACCGTGGCATGGTGGACGATGCGCAAGCGCTGCTCACCAATAGCGGCGCTGATTTGTGGGTGGTGCAAAAGGACACCCAAGGGCCTTACGCCGAGTCGTCCAGCCTTAAGGATGACGTGGTGCATGGTATCCAGGGCATGCCGGGGGTGGCGCGCGCAGCCAATGTGACCTATCTCAACATGCAGGTTCAGCGTGGCGCGGACGAAGCGAGGGCCATGGTTGTCGGTATTGAACCGGGACAGCCAGGGAATCCTGGCCATCTTGTTGCCGGCCGTCACCTGACCCGTAGCCACTACGAGGCCGTGGTGGATGTGAAGACCGGGTTTGGCTTGGGTGACCGCATTCACATCCGTCGCCACGATTACGACGTGGTGGGTTTGACGCAGCGTATGGTGTCCTCGGGCGGCGACCCGATGGTATTCATCCCCTTGAAGGATGCGCAAGAAGCCCAGTTCCTCAAAGACAACGATGCCATCGTCAACGACCGGGCACGCACCTCGGCGAACCCGGCATTCAACCGCCCCGGCGTGCCGGGCCTTCTCGATGCGGCGATTGCGACCCAAACCAGCAGCCACAGCGTGAACGCCGTGTTGGTGCAGGTTCAAGAAGGCTTCTCACCTGAGCAGGTGGCGGAACCGATTCGCCGGTGGAAACATCTGCAAGCCTACGACCGTGCGGGCATGGAAGACATTCTGGTGGCCAAGCTGATCGCAACTTCGGCCAAGCAGATCGGGATGTTTCTGGTCATCCTGGCCATCGTCAGCGCGGCCATTGTGGCGTTCATCATCTACACCATGACCATGGGCAAGATTCGCGAAATTGCCGTGCTCAAACTCATCGGCACAAGCAATGCAACCATCGCTTCAATGATCTTGCAGCAGGCTTTGGGGCTGGGATTGATTGGCTTTCTGGTGGGCAAGGTGGTGGCCACGCTGTGGGCACCGATCTTCCCGAAGTACGTGCTGTTGGAGTCGGGAGATGCGTTGACCGGGTTCGCCGTCACCATGCTGATCTGCGCGTTGGCGAGCACCTTGGCGATTCGCATCGCCATCAAGGTCGATCCAGCCGAAGCGATAGGAGGCTGAAGATGGAGATGAATGCTTCCTTTGTTTCGTCTTCGGAGCCTGTCAAGCAAGGCGGCATCGTCATCGAAGGCCTGCGCAAGGTTTACGGACACGGCGACACCGCCGTCGAAGCCTTAAAAAGCGTAGATATGGTGGTAGGCCCTGGTGAAGTGGTGGGTCTTGTCGGCCCCTCGGGCTCGGGCAAGAGCACGCTGCTAAAATGCTTGGGTGCGATCATCGAGCCCACTGCGGGGCGCATGGTGCTGGGAGGCCGGGCGATCTACGAAGGCGCGTGGACCACCAAGGACCTGCGGTCTTTGCGCCGCGACAACATTGGTTTCGTATTTCAGGCACCTTACCTGATTCCGTTTCTGGATGTCACTGACAACGTGGCGCTGCTGCCCATGTTGGCTGGCATGTCGAATGCAAGCGCAAGGGCGCGGGCTTTGGAGTTGTTGACGGAGTTGGACGTCGCGCACCGCGCACAGGCCGATCCTTCTCAGCTATCTGGTGGCGAACAGCAACGTGTGTCCATCGCCAGAGCCTTGGCCAATCGTCCCCCAGTGATCCTGGCTGACGAGCCCACTGCGCCGCTGGACAGCGAGCGCGCATTGGGCGTCATGCGGATCCTGCATCGCATGGCCCGGCAGTCACAAGCTGCCATCATCGTGGTGACGCATGACGAGAAGATCATTCCGACCTTCAAAAGGATTTACCACATCCGCGAGGGGCGGACGATTGAGGAGGCGGGACAAGGACGGCCACTGGAGTGAATCAGCAAGTTCATCCCTTCTTCGCGTTGGCGTTGTTGCGATTTGTCAGGGCGGCAATCAAACCGTCAATGCCTTTGACATTGATTTCCTGAGCGAATTGACTGCGATAGGTTTCCACCAACCACACCCCCATGACATTCAGGTTGTAAATTTTCCAGCCAGCCCCGTCTCCAGGCGTCTTTTCCAGTCTGTAGTCGAGTGCAACTGGCTCACCCCTGCCTTTGACTTCGGTACGAACCACCACTTCCTTGTCTTGCGGGGACGCTCGCAGCGGTTTCACTGTAAGGCTCAGGTCATCGACCTGAGCCAAGGCGCCGGCATAGGTTCGAACCAGCAGAGTCTTGAACTCCTCCTGCAAACGACTTTGTTGTTCGGGGCTGATCTGCCGCCACGCTGGTCCCACTGCCGAAGCGGTCATGCGCCTGAAATTCACGTTTGGCATGACCTTGGTATCCACCAGCGCAATGATCCGGGACACATCGCCGCCCCGGAGCGATGGATCAGCCTTTATGCTGTCAAGTACCTCGGTGGAGAGACGTTTGATCAAGACATCTGCGGCCTCATCCTGCGCGCACACCGGCAGAGCCAACAGACCTGACAGAGTCACGGCAAGAACAGTGACCAGACGAATCAATAGACGTGCATTCATGGTTCAACCTCCTTCATTGGCAGTAACACTTTTCGCATCTCAGATTTAAGTTTGAGTTGTCACGAAAGTCTTCGGCCAACCCATTAAATAATTGTATGCTTATATAATGATTAATACAAACCAAATTGAGATTTCGTATGGTTCTGGGCCGAACAATTAAAGCTTGGCGTAGCATACGATTCGATATCTGTCACTAGTTATCCGTTTGAGACATTGCCATGAAAACAGCACACGATTTAGTTACCGCAGCCAAAGCCCGCGTCCAGCATGTTGGCTTGGAGGATGTTGATCAGGCCATTCGCGAGGCCGATGTTTTGCTAGATGTGCGCGAAGCCGACGAGTATGCTGGCGGTCACTTGCCTGGTGCCATTCACGCCTCACGCGGGATGTTGGAATTCAAGCTCAGCAGTGACCCTGAACTCAGTTCACGCGACCTGAAAATCGTGCTGTATTGCAAGACCAGCGGCCGCGCTGCACTGGCTGCGTGTGCCTTGCACGACATGGGCTATTTGCATGTCAAGTCGATCAGTGGCGGGTTTGATGCCTGGTGCGCGGCCGGTAAACCGGTTGTGAAGCCCAGCTTGCCAACCTTTGAATAGCGTCTGTTTTTACAAGGCGAACAATATGCACGGTAGCGCCTTCTGAGAGTCTCGCCATGGACTCCACGACACTTGCGGTGACACTGGGTACCGCCATCGGACTGGTGATGGCCCTCACTGGCGCGGGTGGCGGTGTACTGGCGATACCGCTGCTTGTGTTCGGTCTGCACTTACCGGTGCAGCAAGCGGCGCCAGTGGGTTTGGTGGCGGTCGGTTTGGCCGCCGTGTTGGGGGCGGCGGTGGGGCTAACCCAGCGTATCGTTCGTTACCGCGCCGCCGCCTTGATTGGGGCTGCTGGCATGCTGATGGCTCCGCTTGGGGTAGTCATGGCACAGCGATTGCCTAACCGGCCGTTGCTGGGAGCTTTTGCCTTGGTGCTCGCATACACTGCCTGGCGCATGCTCAAGCAACCGGTTCTTTCAGTCCCATTACCGACGGCGGTACTATGCCGGGTTAACAAGACGGATCACCGCTTGACCTGGACGCTTCCCTGTGCCCGGGCGTTGGCGGGCACCGGCTTGATCGCCGGATTGCTCAGTGGCTTGTTGGGCGTAGGTGGTGGCTTTGTCATCATTCCGGCGCTGACGCGCTACACCGATTTGGAGATACGCAGTATTCAAGTCACCTCGCTGGCCGTCATTGCGCTGGTGTCGTTGAGCGGGGTTGCGGCGGCGGCTATGCGCGGGCCTGTGCGCTGGGATGTGGCACTTCCCTTCGCTTCGGGTGCCGTGGTGGCTTTGCTGGTCGGCCAACAAATGGCCAACAAACTTAATGCAAAAAGTCTGCAGCGGACGTTTGCATGGTTCAGCTTGCTGATTGCCATTCTGATGCTGGCAAGAGCTTTGGGCTGGGTGGTGAACTAAGGCCATGCACTGGCGGCGGACACCTCGTCCCCGATCCTGAAAGCCGACCCAATGAACATAACCCGGAGAATCCATGAAAGCCTTTCAAGACTACTACCCCGAAAACGTTTCGCACTGCTACGGCTGTGGCTCACAAAACTCACACGGGCACCAAATCAAGACTTTTTGGGACGGTGAGGAAACAGTTACCTGGTTTACCCCGGAGCCTTACCACACGGCGATTCCTGGCTTTGCTTATGGCGGTCTGATTGCGTCACTGATTGATTGTCACAGCACCGGAACTGCCGCCGCTGCGATGTACCGCGCCGATGGTCGCGAAATGGACACGCTGCCACCATTTCGTTTTGTCACCGGTTCATTGCATGTGGACTTTCTCAAACCCACTCCGATCACGGGGGCGCTGGAAATTCGGGGCCATGTGAAGGAAATCAAGGGTCGCAAGGTGGTGGTTGAAAGTACTGTTCTGGCCGATGGCGTGGTGACCGCGCGCGGCGAAGTGGTGGCATTGCAGATGCCGGACGGGTTTGGGGGTTGACAAGCGTTCGCCCTGTAGTTCGTCAAACTTTACTTTAATTAGCAAATTTGTATCGAAATAAGTTGATGCACATCAGAACAATTTATACCCGTGGGGGTATTGTATCGCTTACAGCTTGTATAGCGGTTACCCCAATTTCAACTCTCCGAGGAAAGTCACATGAAAATGCTTACTGATTTGTTCACTACTGATTACGGTCTGATGAGCGTTGCCGGAATATCTTTCATGTTGGGCATGGGGGTCTGGTTTTGGGCCTTTTTCAAAAGAAAAATGGCTGAGGACGCCAACAACGCCGGCCTGTGACTTTTAGATTAACGCCCCCTGAAAAGTAAAGGATAAGGTTTGAACAGTCCGCGACCCGAGCCCAGAAAAGTCATCCCGATCGTTGCGCAAGAGGCGCCCGAGGAGCTGATATCCCTGTACGCCTCGCACCAGAAGATCTACCCGCGCGGCGTCTCGGGCTTGTTCTCCAACTGGCGCTGGGGCATGGTGTGGTTGACCCAGATTATCTTTTACGGCCTGCCCTGGCTGCAGTGGGGCCAGCGCCAGGCGATCCTTTTTGATCTGGGAGCGCGGCGCTTCTATATCTTTGGCTTGGTCTTGTACCCGCAGGACTTCATCTACCTCACCGGCTTGATGGTCATCAGCGCACTGTCGCTGTTTCTCTTCACCGCGGTCGCCGGACGCCTGTGGTGCGGCTTTGCCTGTCCGCAGACGGTGTACACCGAAATCTTCCTGTGGATAGAAAGAAAGGTCGAAGGCAACCGCTCGGCCCACATGCGCCGTGACGCCCAGCCCTGGTCGAGGCAGAAAGCCGCACGCAAAGCGGCCAAACACTTCCTGTGGCTGGCGCTAGCCCTATGGACCGGCTTCACCTTTGTCGGCTACTTCACGCCCATCAAAGAACTCAGCCTTGAGTTTGTGCAGTTCGCCCTGGGCCCCTGGGAGATCTTCTGGATCTTCTTCTACGGCTTTGCAACTTATGGCAACGCCGGCTTCATGCGCGAGCAGGTCTGCAAACACATGTGCCCGTATGCGCGCTTCCAAAGCGCCATGTTTGACAAAGACACCTTGATCGTGACTTACGACACTGAGCGCGGTGAGCCGCGCGGCGCCAGAAGCCGCAAGGCCGACCCCCTTAAACTCAAGCTGGGCGCCTGCGTTGACTGCAGCCTGTGCGTGCAGGTCTGCCCGACCGGCATCGACATCCGCAAAGGCCTGCAATACGAATGCATTGGCTGCGGCGCCTGTGTGGACGTGTGCGACACGGTGATGGACAAAGTGGGCTACCCGCGCGGGCTG
>JANXLW010000290.1 GCA_025354965.1 Betaproteobacteria bacterium | reverse complement strand
GATTGCCTAGCAGGAGCACCGTGTTTTCGTCACTGGCTCGCTATGGGGCATCAACAGCTTCGACCAGTGGGGTGTGGAGCTGGGCAAGGTGCTGGCCAAGGACGTGGAACTGCGGCTGCGCACCGGCGACATGGCTGGACTTGACGGTTCCACAGCAGGTTTGCTGGGCCGCTTGCGTCGGGCGAGCTAGCGCAACCCGGACCCGAAACGGACACGGCAGTGCTTGAGCTAACCCAGACGCAGGCTCGATATCTGCACTTGGCCGCCCAGGGCTTGTTGGTGCCACCCGAGCGAGCGGCAACGCGCTTGAGTTTGCGCCGCTGCATCGCGCGCATGCAGTTGCTGCAGATCGACACCATTCATGTGGTCGCACGCAGCCCCTATCTGGTTCTGTTCTCGCGCTTGGGGAGCTATCCAGCCCCATGGCTGGACCAGGCCTTGGCCGGGGCAGATTTATTCGAAACCTGGGCGCATGAAGCGTCATTTGCGCCGATCCAGGATGTGGCGCTGCATCGTAGCTACAACCAGCAAACCCGCCGTCATTGGGGTCTCATGCGCGGCAAGGAAAGCGAAGCAAAACAGCGTGTACATCTGGACACCTTGCTGATGCATATCGAAAGTAACGGCCCCGTCAAGTCTTCGGATTTTGAGCGCCAGAACGGTCAAACTGCTCAAAGTGGTGGTTGGTGGGGTTGGAAGGATGAGAAGCGCTGGCTTGAGGCGCTGTTTGCCAACGGTGAGCTGATGGTAGCGCGGCGCGAGAATTTCCAGCGTGTCTATGACCTGACGCATCGGGTCTGCCCGACGATCCGGGACCTGGTGCTGCCGACGGCCGAGCACGTGCACACGCGTTTCATCGAAAAATCCGTCATGGCACTGGGTGTGTCACAGGCACGCTGGCTGCATGACTATTTTCGTATCAAGCCACGTCTGAAAGATGCAGATCTTGACGTGCTGGTGGAGCAAGGCCTGGTGTGTCGCGTGCCAGTGCAAGGTTGGTCCGCGCCGGGCTATGTGCATACGGCGCATGCCGGGTTGCTGAAAAAGGCGTTGGGCGGAAAATTGACAGCGACCCACACCACCGTGCTGTCCCCTTTTGATCCCGTGGTGTGGGATCGGGAGCGCACTTCCGCTATGTTTGAGTTTGACTACCGCATTGAGTGCTACACACCGCAGGCAAAACGACGCTACGGCTACTTTGCGTTGCCGATTCTGCACCGTGGCCAACTGATTGGTCGGCTGGACGCCAAAGCGCACCGGACGCTGGGTGTGTTCGAAGTCAAGGCCTTGTTTATCCAGCCTGGAGTCCAGCTGGATGAGGCATCGGTGCTTGATGTGGCGCAGGCTATTGTGCGTTGCGCCACTTGGCACGCCACGCCTTTAGTAAAGATAGTGCGCACCGCGCCGGTCGCGCTGCGTAGTCGTTTGCAAAAAGCGCTGAAGTTGATATCGCAAGCGGTTGCGGCCAATGAACCTGGTTTTTGATTTCGGCGCGGTCCTGTTTGCGTGGCAACCGGCGCAACTGGTGGCAACTTATTTTCCCAAGTTGGCGGGTACGCCACAGGCGGCTCAGCGACTGGCGCATGCCATTTTCAGTCACGATGACTGGCGTTCGTTTGATCGCGGCGCCATGTCACTGGACGACGTCGTTCAGCGCACAGGGCAGCGGCTTGCTTTGCCCAACGCACCGTTGAATGGCCTTGTAACGGGCATTGGTGAGCGACTGACCCCGATGGAAGATACCGTCAGCGTGCTGGCCGACCTGGTGCACAGGCGCCGCCAGCGCAGTGACGTGCGACTGTACTTCCTTTCAAATATGCCAGCGCCTTATGCGCGCACGCTGGAGCACAGGCACCGTTTTTTGCAATGGTTTGATGGCGGTATTTTTTCGGGCGACGTTCAACATATCAAACCGGAGCTGGCGATCTACCAGCTTGTGCAAACCCGCTATGCGTTGGACCCCAAGCGAACGCTGTTGATTGACGACCTGAAAGACAATGTGGACGCCGCTTGTGGCTTGGGCTGGTGTGGCGTCGAGTTTGTATCCGCGCAGCAACTGCGCACAAGTCTGGCAAACTTACTAGATCCGTGATAACCCAAGGAAACCCATGAAACTCGTACGCTATGGCAAACAGGGCAAGGAAAAGCCGGGGCTGATCGATGCCCGTGGTCAACTGCGTGACCTCAGTGCAGTCATTGCGGACATTGGCCCGGACCAGCTCGGAGATTTGGTTTTGGCCAAGTTGCGGCGATTGAAAACCGAGCAGTTGCCGCTGGTCAAAGGCAAGCCTCGCATTGGCAGTCCGGTAGCTGGCGTTGGAAAATTCATCGCCATTGGTTTGAACTATGCCGACCACGCCGCCGAGGCGGGTATGCCAATTCCGGCCGAGCCAATCGTGTTCATGAAAGCCACCAGTTGCATCCAGGGTCCCGACGATCCTGTGATGTTGCCCAAAGGCTCCGTCAAGACCGATTGGGAGGTGGAGTTGGGCGTAGTGATGGGGAAATGCGCTCGCTATGTGTCGCAAAAGGACGCACTGGAGCACGTGGCCGGCTACTGCGCCGTCAATGACATCAGCGAACGTGCGTTCCAACTGGAGCGGGGCGGCACCTGGGACAAGGGCAAAGGCTGTGATACTTTCGGCCCGCTCGGTCCGTGGCTGGTGACGCGTGATGAAGTTCCAACGCCTCAGAAACTGGGCCTGTGGCTGGAAGTCAACGGCAAACGTGTTCAGAGTGGCAACACTCGAACCATGATTTTCGGCGTTGCAAAAATTGTCAGCTACCTGAGCCAGTTCATGACGCTGATGCCCGGTGACGTGATTACCACCGGAACGCCTCCCGGCGTCGGCATGGGAATGAAGCCACCGCTGTTTCTGAAGGCGGGTGACAGCATCGTCTCGGGCGTTGAAGGCTTGGGAGAACAGAGCCAGCAAGTGGTACGTTTCAAGCGCTGAGAGTTAAATCGAAGCAACAAAAAACCCGCAAGGCGCAAGCAAAGCGGGTTTTTGAATTTGTATCGAGTACAGCAAAGTAACTCGACGCAGCATGAGGCTTCAGGCAAAAAGCCTTACATGCCCATGCCGCCCATGCCGCCCATGCCACCCATGTCGCCGCCGCCCATGCCACCCCTGCCGCCACCGCTTTCGGCCTTGGGAGCCTCAGCAACCATGCATTCGGTGGTCAACATCAGCGAGGCCACCGACGCTGCGTTTTGCAGTGCTGTGCGGGTTACTTTGGTGGGGTCCAGAATACCCATTTCGATCATGTCACCGTAGGTGTCGTTTGCCGCATTAAAGCCGTAGTTGCCCTTGCCGGCCAACACTGCGTTCACCACCACCGAGGCTTCGCCACCGGCGTTGAACACGATCTCACGCAACGGCGATTCAATCGCTTTCATCACCAGTTTGATGCCGGCGTCCTGGTCTGCATTGTCACCCTTGACTTTGCCAGCGGCTTGCTTGGCGCGCAGCAACGCGACTCCGCCACCGGCCACAATGCCTTCTTCGACGGCAGCGCGGGTTGCGTGCAAGGCGTCTTCAACGCGGGCTTTCTTTTCTTTCATTTCGACTTCGGTGGCAGCACCCACCTTGA
>JANXLW010000279.1 GCA_025354965.1 Betaproteobacteria bacterium | reverse complement strand
GCCGCCCGAAGACTGCATCATCTCGGCCAGCGGCCCGGTGATGCTCTGCCGGATCTGGATGCGCGCCATGTCGCTGACGATCTGGTCCGCCAGGCTGCTGAAGTCCAGCTTGCCGGTTTTGACGAAGTTGACCAGCGCGTCCTCCATGTTGCGGAATGCGCCGCCCACCGTGCGGTTCATCGTTTCGCCCAGCTTGGACACCTCGATCAGGTAGTCCTTCAAGGCCTCGCGCTCGCCGCGCATGGGGTTGTAGGACTTGTCGTAGGCGTCGTTTTGGATGGCGTTGAACGCGGCCTGCCGCTCGGCCAGCTCGCGCTTGATCTTTACGCGCTCTTGGTCCATCTGGATCTCGTCGTAACCTTTCTGCAGGCCCATTGCCACCAGCTTGGCCTCCTGCTCCAGGGCCTGGTTCATCTGCTCGCGCCCGAATCGGGCAGTGGCCTGCACCTCGGGCAGACGGTTGAGCAGCGAGAGCTCGAACTGCTGGTCGCGGTTGAGCCTGTTCAGCGCGGCAGCGCCGGCGTCGTAGTCGGCTTCGAGCTTTTCGCGGGCCGCCAGCTCGCTGACGGTGATTTCTGCCAGCGCCTTGGCTGACGCAGTGGCACGCGTCTGCTGGTCGATGTTGGCGGCGAGGGCCAGCGCCTCCTTGCGCTGGCTGTCGCTCACCTTCTCGCTGGCCGTGTCGAGCTTGCGCTGCACTTCTTCGACCTTGTTGATCGAGTTGCTGAGGTTGTTGTATTCCGTCACCAGGCTGTTGATCAGGTTGTCGCCGAAGTGGCTGACGGTGCCGGCCGGTTTGTCACGCACACCGAGGTTGGGGTCGAGAATGTTTTTTCCAAAAGCCGGGTTCGTGAACCCCCTGCCACCCCCGGCCGCGCCGCCGCCAGTGTGGAAATATTCCTGCTCCTTGCGCTGGAGCTCAGCCCGCATCGAGGCGATATCGGCGTCACGCTGCGACCTCATCTCGGCTGTTGTGGCCGGGTCGTACCGAACCCCGAGCACCGTGCTGTCTTTTTGGTTTTCCAGAAAGCCGATTTGCTCGCGCATTTTGCGGATGTCGCCCAGCCGCCTCGCTTCCAGGCCAAAGTGCTCGCCGAGCCGCTCGCCGCCCTCTCTGAGCATGCCCCAGAAGCCAAAGCCTTCTTTGCGCGCGGCGGCAAAGCCTGCGGCGACGTCAGCCAGGGCCGGGAGCATCGACTCCACAACGGTCTTTTTCCACATCCCTGACGCCGCATCCAGCTTCTTGAGCTGCTTGTCAAACTCTTCGGCCTGCTTGGCCGATTCGGCGGTGTGTTTGCCCACCAGCTCGTTTTTGTCGGCCATTTCTTTGAGCAAGGGCAGCAACTGCGCGCCGCTTCGGCCAAACAGAAGCTGCGCGGCGGCGGCCTTGCCGGCACCGTCTTCGTACATGTTCATGGACTTGGCGACGGCCAGCAGTTGCTGGTCGGCCTTCAGGCTGTTGAAGTCTTTGAAATTGATATTCAGCGCGTCCAACGCCTGGGCTGCGCCCTTGCTGTCTTCGGTGCTGCTGGCCAGGTTCTTTTGCATTTTATTGATGGCCGCGCCCACGTCGGTGACGTTGGTGCCCACCAGCTTGCCCATGGCCGCAATGGCACCCAGCGACTCCACCGACGCGCCGGTCTGCACCGACAGGTGTTGCAGCTCGACCTTAAAACTGACAATGTCCATCACCAGGCCTTTGAACGCGCCGGCGCTGCTGATGCCGAGCAGCGCGCCGGTGAGCCCAAACATCAGCGACTGCGCGCTGCGCACGGCGCCGCTGATCTCGCCCATGGCGCCGCCGATGACGTTCTTGGCCTCGTCCATTTGGCGCTTGATGCTGGCGACGTCTGCCAGCAGCTGTATCTCCAGCGTGCCTATCTTGCTGCCTCCTGCCATGGTGGACTCCCTTCAATCGGATGATTTGTTTTTGTCTGCCGCCTCAAGCGCGAGGCGGTCAAAGACGCGTAGGGTTTGCAGTTCCCACGGGGTGAGCTGCTGGCCGTGCAATTGGCACCAGGCGGCCACTTCGCTGAACGGGATGGCGCCCAGCGCCATGCCTGCGGGCCGGCTGGCGTTGAGCGCGACAAAGATGTCCCACAGTGGCTGGCCGGCGGCCGGCCATTCGATGCGCAGGCGCTCGTCGGTCTTGCCGGTGGCCGCCTGCAGGCGTTGCAGGTGCGTGCGCAGGGTGGCTCCGTCGCCCTGGCGCTGCGCGAGCTCGAATTCAGCCCGCGCGCACTCGCTTAGCTCGCGCTGGAGCCGCGAATAAAAAGGTCGGTCTGCTCCAGCGCCGCCACCAGCTGGGCGCGCAGCCACTGGCGGCGCGCGTCGATGTAGAGCGCGCGGGCGGCGTCGGCACTGAAGGCCAGCGGCTGGCCGCCTGCGGTGAGTTGCCAGCCCAGCGTGCAGACAATCAGAAAGTCTGTCTCGCTGTCGTGTTCGTCAGCCGGGTCCGTTACTTCGAGCTTGCCCGTCTTGCGAACCTGGGCACGCAGCGCGCGGCTGCGGTCCAGCAGAAACTTTTGGCGCACCGGGTGCTCGGGTCCGGCCAGCGTGACGGTGTTGCCCGTAGGCTGCCCGTTGAGCGGGTGGGTGATGGCGCACTCGGCCGAAGTGATGTTGTCGAAGTCGTTGAGGTCGAAGCCGGGGGTGGGGGTGGTGTCGTTCATGCTGCGCTGTCCTGGATGCTGATGGTGGTTTTTTCGGTGGCGATGCCGGCGCCGCCGTTGTTGTTGATGAGGGCCTCGAACGGGAAGGTCTGCACAATGCCGCCCTGCCCGTCGTTTTTGCTGGCACCGCCGACTTTGATGCGCGGCAGCACCAGGGTTAAAAAGTCCGCCGCAGCGGTGTTGTCGGCGCTGAAGACGACGGCCAGGTCGATCTCGGTTTCGTTCAGGAACGAGTCACGCAGCGTGGCGCTGTCAAAGTAGGCGGTGAACTGGCCCGACACGTGCACCGTGCCGGGGAACAGGTTGGGCACCACGTTGCTGCCGACCACCGGGTCGCCGCTGAAGGCCGGGTCGATGGCGATGCTCAGCCCCGTCACGGTGGCGATGACGCTGCCATTGGCCCGCAGCACGCCGTTGACCGACGCCAGCACGGCGGTGGTGGTGACCGCCGTGGGGGTGGTGAAGTATTCCGCCGTGGCGGTGGTTTCGTTCTGGCCCGTCAGGTCCACCGAGATGGTGGCCATGCCGGTGGGCGGCAAGCTGAAGTCCACCTTGTCGACCTTGCAGCCGCTGAAGACCTCGCTCTGGCCGAGGTCGCTGTACCAATGCTCGACGCTGAAACTCTGGTCCAGATGGCCGGATGTGGGGATGAAGGTCTTCTTGCCGGTCACCGTGACGGTGCTGCCGGAGATGGGGCCTTCAGCCACCATGGCCACGCCGTTCAAAACCGTGATCGTGGCCACCGTGGCGGTGAGCGCGGTGATGAACAGATTTTTATTGATGTTGGCCGCGTTGAAGGTGCCGACGCTCAGGCGGATGACGTCGCCGATTTTGAAGCCGTCGGTGAGGTAGCTGCCGGCAGCGCGCGTCACCGTCCAGCTGGTGCCACTGCCGGCGGCGATGGTGATGCCGGCGCCAGAAGCCGCCACGCCCGCCGCAAACAGCTTTTTGACGGCCGCGCCGATGAAGTCGGAATAGGTCTTGGGCGAGAGCTCGCCCTTGAGGACGCCCTTGACGCGGCGCACGCCGTGGCGGAAGTCGCTGCGCTGCAGATCAGAGCGGATTTCCTGCGACGGATAGGTGTCCTTGCTCATGTCGAGCGTGGACTCGACCCGGCGCAGCAGCTGCGAGGCCGAGGCCGCCGGAATGATGCCAAAGGTGGTTTCGAGTTTGTATTTGACCTGCTTGAACAGGCCGGTTGCCAGAGTCATGGTGCTCTCCAATAAAAAAGCCCGCACAGGCGGGCGGGCTGATGAAAACGGGGTTGCCGATCAGGCAGGGTCTTGCCAGATCACGGTGAAATCTATGGTTTGGGTGTAGATGCCCAGGTCGCTGTCGCGCATGTCCGGGCCGACCAGCTCGCGGCGGATGCTGGTGACGAGGTAGCCGGCAATAACGCCGGCCTGGTAGTTGCACGCCTGGCGCACCAGGCGCAGCAGGCTTTTGAGGCTGGCGTAGTCATAGGCCAGCACGGTGACCTCGATGCGCGACTCCATCAGGCTGTAGCCTGCCGCCTTGCTGATGGTGTCCAGCTCGGCGCTGCTGAGGTGGCTGACGCCCAGCGCGGGCAGCGTGGCGCCCTGGGGCAGCTCGCCGGGGTAGATGCGCGTGCCGGCCACGGCCGTGACGGCGCTGGCGCCCACCAGCAGGGTGTGGATGACCTTCTCGGCGCTCATGTCTGCGCGCCTGCGTTGCTTGTGTCGGGGGTGTTCAGGCCCTCGACGGTGAGCCGCTGGCGGATGTAGTCGGCCACGGCGTCCACGGCCTCCTGAGCGCCGCTGTCAAACGTGAGGCGCATGAAGGGGTTTTTGCGCGCGCCGGGGTGGTGGACGGCTTCGCGCAGGTTGCCGCCAATCACCAGGGCCTTGGCGTTTTTGGGCTTGATCCAGTGGGCGGCGGTGCCAAACTCGACCATGTGGGCGTAGTAGGCCACCTTGTTGCCGGCCTTGACGGTCGCCAGCACCGTGCCACCGGGCTGAACCCGCACGCCAACCCGCAGGCTGCGCTTGAGCGCGCCGGGCGACCAGCCCAGGGTTTTTTTGTAGGCATTGGCCGCGCTGGGCGGCTCGATGGGGCAGATGTCGCGGGCGCGGTTGCGGTATTTGGCGGCACCGGCGCGCATGGCCCCGCGCAGGATGTTGCGGGCCAGCTTGTCGGGCAGGGTGCTGAGCGCTTCGGCCAGCTCTTTGCCGCCCTTGATGTCAAAAAGGTCGGGCATGGTTAGACGCTCATTTCCTGGCAATTGAGGATGAGGCCGCGCCGGCGTGGCACTTCGAGCGCATTGAGGATCTGCAGCACGCGACCGCTGGGCGTCTTGACGCGCATGTCGGTCAGCACGCCTGGGCGCCACCGGATCAGCACGTGCACATCGCGCCGCATGACGCGCAGGCCGTCGTTGATGACTTCGACGCCGCCGGTGTCGTTGATGTTGCCGCGAATCGACTGGGCAAAGGGCACCCAGCTGATCTGCTCTTCACCAAAGTCCACCCCCCGAATGACGAGCTTTTGCTCGATGCTGAGGGTTTCGTACAGGGTGCCGGCTTGCATGCTGTGCTCGGGTTAATACAGGGGCTGACGGAAGCTGTCGAGCAAGTTGTCCATGTAGGGCACCTCGAACAGCGTGCCGCGCTGCACCACCATGGCGTCTTCGCGGTTTTCGTACAGGCCGCCGATGCGCAGCTTCATCCAGCTGCAGACGCCGTCAGGCACCACGCCCAGGTAGCTCTGGCCGCTGCCGGCGGCGGTGATGTCGATGACGCTGCCGCCCGCCGTGGCGGCCAGCTTGAAGCTGGTGGACGTGGGCAGCGCCTGCACGTAGTAGTCGGTGTCTGGCACCAGGGGCGAAGGCAGCACGCCGCCGCTGTTGCTGAAGCGCAGCGCATCGCCCACGGTGAGCGTGCGCCACAGGCCGCCGGTAATGCTGACGGTGTCGCTGGCCGGGTCTACCGTGATGCCGGTGGCGTCGCCCGCGTCGAAGGTGACCTCGACCGCGCCGATCTGCGGCAGGGTGTTGGCCGGCCACACTTTGCCAAACGCGGGCGTGACGCGGCCCAGCTGCCCGGCCAGGCTGACGGCGTATTCTGTGGCGGCCAGCAGCTGCTGGGTGCCGCTCATGTCCAGGTACTTGATGCTGACGAGCTTGAGCACCGGCCCGCGTTCAAGCAGGATGGCGTTGGGCGGCAGGGTGAAGGGCGCGTAGGTGCCCAGAATGCCGCCGCCCTGCGGGAAGGCGTCCAGGGTGAGCTTGTAGCGGGTGGCGATGAGCGTGCGGTTGCAGCGCGCCTCGGCAAAGTCGCGCGCGCTGCGCAGGCAACCCAGCAGCAGCTCGGTGTCGGTGCCGACGTCTTGCCGCACGTGGTCGGCCAGCGCATTGGCATGCAGCGGCAGCGCGGCCGGCAGGGTGATGCGGTCAAGCGGCATGGTGGTGCTTTGGGGGTGGGGAATGGGGCCCGAGCCGCCGCGCGTGCAGCGGCCCGGGGGTTGGGGGCTGTGTCAGCCGACTTAGCTGATGTTTTGCACCGTGCCGGCCTGGTTCAGGCCGCTGGCGGGCAGGTTGCGGGCGACACCGCCTTGCACCACGGCGCTGATCAGGCTGGCGGCGGTGCCGACCGTCATGCTCAAGCGAAAGTAGGTGAAGTTGTTGGCCAGGTCCAGCTCTTCGGCCCGCAGGTTGATAAGCGCCTGCTTGTTGTCGCCGCTGGCCTTGAGGATCTGCGCGATGGCCTTGCCGGTGACGTCTTTCGCCCCGGTGCCGCCGCTGTCTTGGGCCTGCTGCAGCTTGCCGTCCAGCGTGGCGCTGGCGCCCATGACGCCGGTTTGCAGCGTGGCCAAAAAGCGCTCGTGGTTTTGCGCGGCGATCCAGCCGGTGGTGATGGTGCCGGCCGCTTGAGAGACCGGGTCG
>JANXLW010000260.1 GCA_025354965.1 Betaproteobacteria bacterium | reverse complement strand
CAAGAAAGCGTTTGCTCCCGGAAGCTTGCCAGCGGATCGGTACCGTTTCCGCCGCAGGCCGTAAGGGTCAGGGCAAGTGCAAGGCCGGCAAGGGAAAGTCCTGAAAGATGCTTGATCATGAATTCCTCGTTGTGTCACAGTGGGCGGTGGTAAATAGGTGATGGCCAGCGGGTTATAACAAGCAAAAGTCTCAAGCACATGGGCATAATTTCCATCACTACTGTCCGGTTAAATCAGAGCCCATCGTCCGCAAAGCTAATGCCAATGCGGGTTTGCGCAGGTTTTCGGGTGTCCACGATTTGAATTTCAGAAAAAGTGGAATCATAAAATTCAAGGGTTTTCACTGATTTCAGTGTTTCCAGTCGGGTGCTAGGCCCGGTGCGATTCGCGTTTTTGCGATGCTCGCAGGTTTGTACTACCTTGGGCACCACATGAACACCGGCAAGACGCTTTTTACACAAGTCATGGAGCACGTGCCATGGAAAACTTTTGGTCGCATCATTGAACGCCACAACGGTGATGCTGGCGTTCGTACTCTGAGTTGTTCCGATGTGTTTCGTGTCATGGCGTTTGCGCAGCTGACCTGGCGCGAATCGCTGCGCGACATTGAGGTGTGCCTCACTTCCAATCAGGCCAAGCTCTTTCACATGGGGCTGAAGAACGTGCCTGCTCGCTCGACTTTGGCTGATGCCTTGAACCTGCGGGACTGGCGCATTTATCACGCGCTGGCCATGCGCCTGATTGCCAAGGCCAGGGATCTTTACGCCAAAGAGCCCATGAGCGTTGATCTCGATGCCACCGTCTACGCGCTGGACTCCACCACCATCGACTTGTGTTTGAGTCTGTTCGACTGGGCTCCATTTCGTTCGACCAAGGCGGCTGTGAAGATGCACACGCTGCTCGATTTGAGAGGGGCAATCCCTGCGTTCATCCATGTCAGCGACGGTAAACTCGGCGATGTCAATGTGCTCGACATCTTGCCCATCGAGGCGGGCGCCTTCTACATCATGGACCGGGGTTATCTGGATTTTGCTCGGCTGTTCAAACTTCACCAAAGCGGCGCGTTTTTCGTCACCCGCGCCAAGCGCGGCATGAATGCCCGGCGTGTGTACTCGAGTGCGACAGACAGAACAACCGGCGTGATCTGCGATCAGCGCATCGCACTCAATGGTTTTTACGTCAGACGCGACTACCCCGAACATTTGCGCCGGGTGAAATTCAAAGACCCCGAGTCGGGCAAGACGCTGGTGTTTTTGACCAACAACATGACGCTGCCGCCCTTGACCATTGCTGCGTTGTACAAAAGCCGATGGCAGGTCGAATTGTTCTTCAAGTGGATCAAGCAGCATCTGCGCATCAAGCGATTTCTGGCCACCAGCGAGAACGCGGTGAAGACGCAAATCTGGTGCGCAGTCTCGACCTACGTGCTGATCGCTATCGTCAAAAAGGAACTTCACCTGGATGCCTCGCTTTACACTTGCCTACAGATTTTGTCGGTGTCAATTTTTGAGAAAACCCAGCTGTCATGCGCCTTGCAGCCCGATCGCTCCCAAACCACACCCCCACCTGTCGATAACCAGTTGATTTTGTTCGACTTTTAACCGGACAGTAGTGAATTTCCATATGAGTGAAACCATCGACCGGAGCAAGACTGTCCCGTCACGACACATCTCGATCCTGCGGATAGGCCGTTCAACCGCACAAGCCACAGTATCGCACCCTGGAACAGGCTTCGAACCCTTGTAAATGCTAGATTTTCTGCCCACGTGGCAGGTTCACCATGAAAAAAGCACCGTCCAGAAGGGCGATGTTCGGTGGCAGGACTGTGCTGAGCGCAGCCTAGCCCCGCAGCGAGTCAGAGTCGCCGCCTCAACCAATCACCAATTGACGCGCTGATCAGCCTCGTAGTCAGGTGCGGGTTGTGCTGCCAGATCCCAATCCGGCTCGCTTTGCACCCCTTCATCCATCTGCGCATCGCAGTCGTCCCACAGTGGTGGCCCGCGTGCAGGACTGATGTGCGCAGGTTCGCACTCCACCCCGATGTGGTTCAAAATTTGCAGGATATCGGCGCGGTGGGTGATGAACGCAATCAGGCGCATCTGCCCACCGCACTTTGGGCACAAGAGCGGGAACACCTCGTAGATGCGGGCGATCAGCACTGCCCACAGGTAATGCGCTGGGCGCTTGGTCGGCACCGGCTGTGCAGGCTCGGCCCGGGTTGGGAGTCCAGCGCCCACCCCAAGTTCGCCCACGCCCGCGCCATCCCCCGCAGTGGCTGGCCCGGCCTGCGCCGCAGCCGATTGCGTCGGTTGCGCCTGGGCCAGCGCCGTCACCGCAGCCCTGAGCGGTGAATTCGGTGCCAGCACACCAAAGTAGCGGTGCCGGTGGGTGCGCGGTGGCGGCACCAGCGCGGCAATACGGTCGATGAGCTCCAGTGGCGTGAGGTGCAGCTCGTCCACCTTGGCTCCACGCTTGTCACTGGTGGGCTCGCTGCGTTGCTTGGCACAGCGGTACACCAGGGCTGCACCCTCTTTGTGCAGACGTTCCATGGCAAAGGGTGGGCGCGCGCAATACCGCAACAGCCGGCGACGTAAATCTGTCTGCACCTGTGCCACGGCGGTGTCGGCGACTGCACTGGCCGGGTGGAAGATCGCGCCGGTTAGTGAGGATTGAAGACCGGCATCGGCATCAGTGCCGCCTGCCACTTCCTCAAACACCCCATCGACCACACAGACGTGGAAGTGCACATGCCCGTTCAGGCTGGAGCCGAAGCGGTGGATGAAGGCGATTGCGCCAACGTGAAGGGCCGTCTTGTCTACCTGCGCCGCGCCTGGGCTGTTGGATTGCAGGCTTTGCGCAATGAGCGTGTTTCATAAGGCTACTTTCGAGTGTTTCAGATAATGAGAAAACGGTTGATCAAAACTGCTTTTGCAGCCCCAGCGTCCAGCTGCTGGGGCGATGTTGATTGGGTGGCGCTTGCAAGCCATTGATGTCGTCACAGCAGAAACTCCCGCACTGCGGCCAAGTACGCTTGAGACTGTTCCAGGTGGTGGTTGTGCGAAGCTTCTTCAAAGATATGCATCCGGGCGCCGGGTATCAGTCGGCAGAAATCTTCCACCGTCCTCGGTGTCGCCTCATCAAAGCGGCCGCAGGTCAGCAGCGTTGGCACCTTGATCTGCGACAGGCGCGGCGTCAGATCGACCTCGCGCAGGCGGCCGGTGCAGGTGAACTCGCTCGGACCCCACAGCGTGAGATAAACCTGCATGCCCAGTCCTGCAAATGTGCGTTGCAGGCTGTCCGGCCAGGGGTCAAGGCGGCACAGGTGTTTGCGGTAGTACAGATTCATAGCCTCTTGGTATGGCGCTGCTTCATAGTCGCCCAAGGCCAGCGGCATTTGTGCCAGCCACGCACGCTGGTCTGCGATCCAGCGCGGCGCACTCAGACAGGGTGCCGAGAGCACCAGGCGCTCAATCCCCTTTGCGCCCGCCAGCAGGGCCTGCACCGCCAGCATGGTGCCCCACGACTGACCCAGCAAGTGAATCCGGTCCAGGCTCTGAGCTGGGCGTAGGTCACCCCTTGGGTTTGCGCAAAATCTTGCGTGCTCAGCCCGCTTTGCTCCATCTGGTTGAGCACATCCAGGCAGTGCTGCATTTGCTCTCGGTTGAACTTCTTGCTCGTCATAACTT
>JANXLW010000258.1 GCA_025354965.1 Betaproteobacteria bacterium | reverse complement strand
ATCAACCTGGGCGCCCAAGTCGACTCGGAAGACCTGGTGACCAAGGCGATCGAGGAGAAGGCCGATGTCATTCTGGTATCGCAAGTGGTGACGCAAAAGAATATTCACCTCGACAATCTGACCAAGCTGTCCGACCTGCTGGAAGCCGAGGGACTGCGCGACAAAGTCATCCTGATCGTCGGTGGACCGCGCATCAGCCATGAGCTGGCGAAGGAACTGGGTTACGACGCGGGCTTTGGCAGCAAGACCTACGCCGAGGATGTGGCATCCTTTGCCATCCATGAATGGAAGAACCGAAATGGATAACTTCACCAGTCTGATCCGTCTGCGCATCAGCGCGCACGAAGCCCACTACGCCGGCCATCTGGTCGATGGCGCCAAAATGCTGCACCTGTTTGGCGACGTCGCCACCGAGCTGTTGATTCGCAGCGATGGCGACGAAGGCCTGTTCGTCGCCTACGACAGCATCGAGTTTCTGGCGCCGGTCCACGCCGGGGATTACATCGAGGCCAGCGGCCGCATCGTGGCCATGGGCAAGACCTCTCGCAAGATGGTGTTCGAAGCGCGCAAGGTGATCAGCTCGGCGAGCCTCCCCGGTCAAGCCTCGGCGGCCGATGTGTTGACCGAGCCGGTGGTAGTCTGCAAGGCCTCGGGTACCTGCGTGGTGCCAGCCCATTGCCAGCGCATCAAGCGCTAAACAATAATGTCATTGCGGCGTCATTGCGGGTTTGACCCGCAATCCATGGATCCCGGATCGAGTCCGGGATGACAAATTTGATATCAGCTCATTGAATATGGAAAAACTCATCATCACCGCTGCGTTGACCGGCGCCGAGGTCACTCGCGAGCAGCAACCGGCACTGCCGATCAGTCCGGAAGAAATTGCCATCGCGGCCGAGGAATGCGTCAAGGCCGGCGCCTCCATTGTTCATCTGCACGCCCGCAACGCCGATGGCAGCCCAACGCAAGACAAGGAAACCTACCGGCGAATCATCACTGCCGTTCGCCAACGTTGCGATGTGATCATTCAGGTGTCTACCGGCGGCGCCGTCGGCATGACGCCGACCGAGCGCCTGGCACCAGTGACGCTGGCACCCGAAATGGCGACATTGTCCATGGGCACGGTGAATTTCGGCGACGATGTGTTCATGAATCACCCGGCCGACATGGAAGTCTTTCTGCGTGCGATGCAAAAACACGGTGTCAAGCCGGAACTCGAAATCTTCGACACCGGCATGATCACTAGCGCCAACCGGTGGCTGAAAAAAGGCTTGCTGCAAGGCCCGCAGCATTTCGACTTTGTGCTGGGCATTCCGGGTGGAATGGCCGGCACACCGCAAGCTTTGCTGTACATGATTGAGCAGCTACCGGCAGACGCCAGCTGGACGGTGGCCGGCATTGGCAGTGCCCAGTTGTCGCTGGGAACGATGGCGATTTTGCTGGGCGGTCATGTGCGCGTCGGCTTCGAAGACAACATTTTTTACCGAAAGGGTGAATTGGCCGCCAGCAACGCCCAGTTGGTGGCACGCATTGCCCGCATCAGCCAGGAGTTGAATCGCCCGGTGGCCACAGCCGTTGAGGCGCGCGTCATCCTGGGCCTCGCACCTCAATAGCAGTTTGAACTGCATGATTGCTTGCAATTCTGCGTTCCCAAGTCATCTGACCGCCTTGGAAGCCCATCACGAAGACCAGCCCATCGGTGTCTTTGACTCCGGCGTGGGAGGACTCTCGGTTCTACGCGCGATCCGCCGTGAGCTTCCTCTTGAGAACCTGCTTTATGCGGCAGACTCCGGCAACGCACCCTATGGAGATAGAGACGCCGATTTCATCAGAAGCCGCGCCATGTGGATGACCCGATTTCTGTTGGCACAAGGAGCGAAGACAATCATCGTCGCCTGCAACACCGCTACGGTCGTCGCTGTGAGCGAACTCCGCTCCTGGTGTCCGGTTCCTGTGGTAGCCATGGAGCCTGCTATCAAGCCAGCTTCGCAAATGACCAAGTCCGGCATCGTTGGCGTGCTTGCCACCAGTCAGACGCTGTCAAGCGCCAGTGTGGCAAGACTGTGCGGGGCGCACGGTGATGGCGTCAAATTTCTCCTGCAGGCATGCCCTGGTTTGGTAGAGAAAGTTGAACGGGCTGAGCTGACCAGCGAGGCAACGCGCGCGCTTTTAGTTGGCTATCTATCCCCTTTGCTTGCCGCCGGTGCGGATACGCTGGTACTTGGATGCACCCACTATCCATTTCTTATTCCACTCATTCAAGAGATAGCGGGTCCGCAAGTTTTGATAATCGATCCGGCAGTGGCAGTGGCCAGGGAAGTGGCGCGGCGTCTGGTACCCAATCGCATTTCCGTGTCACGGAAAAGCCCTGCGACAACGCGATTTTTTTCAAGCTCGCCGTTGGATGAAGCGCAAGCCGCCATGTCGGCGTTGTGGGGTGAACAGGTCACGGTCCATGCTATCGGGCCGACCGATTTGCACCCCGCCGATGAGCCCTAAAAAAACCCCCGAGGCTATCAGCGCTCGGGGCTCCTGACGTGCGCGCTTCTGACTAGTTAAAGGAATAGCGCGCCTGCAGATTAAGGCGACTCATATCTCCCACTTCACCGGTGTAAGTTGTGCGCTTGCCTTGAATCAGCTCGGCACCCAGATCGACGTTCTTGATCGGGGTGTAGAAGAAGTTCAGGTGCAATTGCTTCAGGCTCTTGTTGCCTCCGGTGGCAATCGCGTAGGGGTCGGTGGCATCGAACTGAGATTCCACCGATCCGTAGGCCAGCGTGGCACGCAGTTGCGGGCTGAACGTATTGGTCAGGCCCAGAACATAGCCGCGGGATTTGTCCAGCAGCATGGCGCCGGTGCTGGTGTCAGGGTAATTGGCACCGTACATGATGGCGTTGTCTGCATCCCCATCCACTTCGGCATATTGACCCATCACGGTCATGCTGTCGGTAAGCTTGTAAGAGCCACCCACACCAAAGCCGGTCCCGCTCTTGCTCAAAGACCCTTTGCGCTGCTCATGCGAAATAAAGCGTACGTTGAAAGCCGCACCCGAGTCGTAGCTTTTGCTGGCAAACAGCACCAGATTTGGACGCTGCGCACCGTCGGACGGGTTTTCCAGTGCCGCCTTGAAACTGGCGCCAGTGGGCGTGTTGTAGGTGTAGCGAATTTGAACCGGGCGCGAAAACGGCATTCCAATGGGGCCATTGAAGTCGACCGTTTCGGGGCCGTCGTCCAGATCCATGAAAGTGGACCAGGTCTTGCCGATCAACCAGCCGGCGTATTCGCCGTAAGCCTGGCGAACGCGCAAACGGTCACGGTTGCATTCACTGCCGCAGTAAGCGTAAAAATCCGCTTCAAGCTGGGTATGGATCGGTCCCAACGCGGTGGGGGTGGAGGTTTCAATTCCGAAGCGTGAGGTTTGTGCGGTCAGCGCCGTCTTGCCCGAGTCCGGGTTCGTGCCGTTCAGGGGTTGCTCCGGCACATTGGTAAACATATCACCAGGTGCCGTGCCCTTGAAATCCTTTATCAGGTTGGCTTCGGCATAGCCGTAAACACGCACCGAAGTTTCGCTGCCCGGCATGCGGAAAGAGTTGGGCATGTCACCCAACACCACCGCTTCCTTGCCCTGCAAGACAACCTGGTCGGTGAGTTCGGACACTTCCTTCTTGGTCGGCATCGTGGCCTTGAGCTCGGCAATGGCTTTTTGCAGCACCTGCAACTGGTCCTCCAGCGCCTTGATGCGGGCTGCGTCATCGGCGTAGGCACTGGTCAGAAAACCTGCGCTCATGCCAGTAGCCAACAGGGCCAGAATTATTTTTTTGACTTTCATGGTGATTCCTAAGTGTGTGAAATAAATTTTCAAAAATACCTATTGCTTGCGGTTGACTCTTTGTCGCTAACCGGGTCGCACCTGCGATAAAAAGGCCTTGGCGCGTGCGTGCGCCGGATTGGAGAAAAACTCATTGGGCGTGGTGTCTTCCAGAATGGCGCCGAGATCAAAGAAGATCAGCCGGTCCGCCACTTCACGGGCGAAGCCCATCTCATGCGTGACCACCAGCATGGTGATGCCGGTATGGGCCAGCTCGCGCATGACCGCCAGCACTTCGTTGACCATTTCCGGATCCAGCGCCGAAGTGGGCTCATCAAACAGCAGCACCTTGGGGTCCATCGCCAGCGCGCGGGCAATGGCAACCCGTTGCTGCTGCCCGCCCGATAGCTGCACCGGATACTTGTGCGCCTGGTCTTTCAGACCGACTCGTTCCAGCAGCGCCAGGGCCTTGGCTTCGGCCTCGGCCTTTGACATCTTGCGCACGCGCATCGGTGCCAGTGCGACGTTTTTCAGAATGGTCAGGTGCGAGAACAGATTGAAGTTCTGAAACACCATGCCGACTTCGCGCCGGATGGCGTCGAGGTTCTTCATATCGTCGTTGAGTTCGATGCCGTCGATCCGGATGCTGCCGCCGTCGTGCGCTTCCAGCCGGTTCAGGGTCCGCAAAAATGTCGACTTGCCGGAACCGGATGGCCCGATGATGGCGGTCACCTGACCTTCGTAAAAGGTTGCAGTGGCTCCCTTCAGCGCGCGGAAGGTACCGAAGTGTTTGTCGACATCGCGTGCCTCGATGATGGGCTTGAGTGTGACTTGTGCTGTCATGGTCATCTCCTAGCGCTTTCTGCCAACGTCAAGCCTGGTTTCCAACGCTGAGGTCAAGGACGTGAAGGCCGTCGTCAGAATCAGATAGATGCTTGCGGTGGTCAAGAACACCGGGATCGGCTGGTAGCTGGAGGCCTGCACCCGATAGCCAATCATGGTCAGTTCCACAACACTGATGGCGTATGCCAGCGACGAGTCCTTGACCAGAGAGGCCAGGTTGTTCGCCAGTGCCGGCAAGGCCACCCGCATGCTCTGTGGAAAGATGATGTCCATGAAGGTCTGGAACGGAGACAACCCCAAAGCCTTGGCTGCTTCAACCTGTCCATGCGGCACCGCCAAAATCCCGGCGCGAACGCACTCCGTGTTGTAGGCGCCAATGTTGATTGCCAAGGCAATCGCGGCGCAGGCAAAGTCGGAGGGTTGCATCGAGTCCGGCAGCAACTGGGGTGAGGCGAGCCACACGAACAGAATTTGCAGGAGCAGCGGCGTGCCACGGATCAGCCAGACGTAAAAGTCGCACAACCAGCGCAAGGGCAGAAACGAAGACAGCTTGCCGAGCCCGGCCACAACACCGATCACCATCCCTGAAAACCCGGAAATCAGCGTCAGCAGCACCGTCATGCGCGCGCCTTCGGTGAACTCCTGTGCCGCCGGTCCAATCGGTGCCGGAGCCAACGACAACGGCAACGCCATGCCCCACAAGACCAGCAGGAGTCCGATCATGGCCGCGAACATGGCGTAGCCGGGGTGTTGCTTGCTCCAGTTCATGATTGCACCACTCAGTGGCAGGAGATGTCAGTCTGGAAGTATTTCTTGGACAGCGCCTGATAGGTCCCGTCCTTCATGACCGCAGCCAGGGCCGTGTTCATCTGGTCCATCAGCTCTTTGTTGTTCTTGCGCGTGATCATCGAGATACGCTCGACAAACACCATGTCGCCAGGAATGGCACCGGTGCCAGGATTCTTGTCCAGCGTTGCTTTGACCAGGTACTTGTCGGAAATCCACGCGTCATATTTCTTGGCCTTGAGTGCGGCAAAGTTGGCGGCCTCGTCCTTGTAGGTCTTGATTTCCCCGATGCCGTCGATCTTCTTGGCGGCGTCGAAATAGGTGGTGGCGATTTGCACCCCGACCGATTTGCCCTTCAGTCCTGCGACTGTCAGCGGGCCGCCTGGCATGGAAACGATTTGACCGCCCGAACAGTAGTGAGGGTTGGCGAAATCAACCGCCTTGGCGCGCTCTTCGGTGAAACCGTGCGAGGCAATGGCAAAGTCAAACCGGTCTTGCCGGATGGAAGCCAACTGGGCATCGAACGAAACCACGCGCCAGTCCATCTTGAGACCCATCTGCTTGACGATGGCTTCTGCCAGTTCGACCTCAAAACCGGTCAGCTTGGGGCCGTCAAAATAGTTGAATGGATAGTATTGCCCCTCAGTGGCGACCACAATCGTGCCCGCATCCTTGATGACTTTCCAGTCGCGCGCCTGAACGTTCCCGCTCAAAAGCATCGCCATGCAGCATGCCGCTCCGAAGAGCTTGGTAAAAAATCGCATTTCATCTCCTATAAATAAAAAAACGTTGATTGCGAAGACTCACAATCAACTCCCTTGCATTGGGGGCTCTTTGATGAGCCCAGGACCCCGTCTACTCAATTGACATTTGTCGCCGCGTTGGGCCTGTTTATTGGGCGTCACGCCTGAAAGAAATACCGATCAAAGTTTACCTTCCGATACTTGTATATACAAGCCAATCCAGCGCCAGTTTCCTCATGGTTTTCCCTTGCTCTCCTTCACCTACCCGAGCCTCTGAGCATGGCGCACCAAGCGCATCAAGCTGTAGCGAATGCGATGAAGCTTTCAGGCTTGCCTGACTTTTGCAATGGCTCCTGCAAGCGGGCTGTCAACC
>JANXLW010000191.1 GCA_025354965.1 Betaproteobacteria bacterium | reverse complement strand
ACCACAGGTGCCAGCAAATGCGGGATACCCTCGTAGATCGACATCTCCAGCATCTTGGGGTCGATCATCAGCAGGCGAACGTCGCGCGCTTCAGCCTTGTACAACAGACTCAAAATCATGGCGTTCAGTCCCACCGATTTGCCTGAGCCAGTGGTGCCGGCCACCAGCACATGCGGCATCTTCGCCAGATCAGCTACCACCGGATTGCCAACAATATCTTTGCCCAGACCGACAGTCAGCATGGACCTGGCCTCGTTGTAAATGTTCGAACCCAATATCTCGGACAGTTTGATGGACTGGCGTTTGGCGTTGGGCAACTCCAGCGCCATGTGGTTCTTGCCCGGAATTGTCTCGACCACGCGAATCGACACCAGGCTCAAAGATCGCGCCAGATCTTTTGCCAGACCCACAATTTGCGAGCCCTTGACACCGGTGGCGGGTTCAATCTCGTAGCGCGTGATCACAGGACCGGGTTGAGCCAGCACCACCTTGACATCAACACCGAAATCCTTCAGCTTCTTCTCAATCATGCGGCTGGTCATCTCCAGCGTCTCAGATGCAACCGTATCTTGTCGCAACAGCGCGCCATCGAGTAAATCAACCTGTGGCAGCCGACTGTCGGGCAGTTCGACAAACAGAGGCTTTTGTCGCTCTTTTGCTACCCGGGTGCTTTTGGGCACCGCCACCAACAACGGCTCAATCACGACCGGCCTGGAATGCTGCTCGACGATATCCACACGTTCCTCAAACATGACTTCGTCACGTTCCCTTGCCGCCCGCTGGCCCAAGGCGATATCCTGCTCCACCTCACGCTTGTCGCGCCGGGACTGAAGTTGAAAATAAATCCAGGCGCCCAGACGCTCGGCCACCTGGGCCCAGGAAAATCGGAACATCATTGACGCCCCTACGACCAGCAAAGCAATCGCCACCAATCCGGAACCGGCAAAGCCCAGCCATTTGACACTCAAAGGGCCGACAAAATAGCCCAAAATACCACCGCTATAACCCGGCAAACGCGCTTCCAGGCTGTACAGCCGAGACCACTCCAAAGTCGCGCTGGCGCATAGCAAGATTGCCAGACCACACCAAAAAGCTGATCGGCTCGCGGCAAATCTGGCAGCCAGCGATAGCGCCGCGGTTGGCTCGCCCGGCTTCAACAATTCATGGCCGCGCAACCAGCGCGCCAAACCCGATAGCCAGGCCTGCACACCTGCTGCCAGACACCACCAGACAGAATAACCCAGCAGGAAATAACTACCGTCTGCCAGCCACGCACCCAGGCGCCCAGCCCGATTCACGATCTGCGCACCACTGCCAGAGGTTGACCAGGCGGCATCCTGCGCCGAATAGGTGATGAGCGCCAGCGACCAGAAAATCAACAACAAGAGTCCCGCTATCAGCGTAAATTCATCGGTAAATCGCCTCCAGCCAGACTGGGCGTTGCCATCCGGCGAGCGGGACGAGTTCAAGGTATTGAGCGAATAAGTCATACTATCCCGCACTGTACACGGCACAGCCTATTTTTCTTAGAAAGCTTTCACAATGTCAACTACTCGACACGTCCGCGTTTTGATTCTGGGTTCCGGACCGGCCGGCTACACAGCGGCCATTTATGCCGCGCGCGCCAACCTCAAACCGTTGCTGATTACCGGCATCGCCCAAGGCGGCCAATTGATGACCACCACCGATGTGGATAACTGGCCTGCCGACGTTGATGGCGTTCAGGGACCTGATCTAATGCAGCGATTTCTGGCACACGCCGAGCGCTTCAAAACCGAGATAATTTTCGACCACATCAACGCGGTTGATTTCAACAAACGCCCCTTCACCCTCAAGGGCGACAGCGGTGAGTACACCTGCGATTCGCTCATACTTGCGACTGGCGCGTCGGCTAAATATCTGGGGTTGCCGTCGGAGACGGCTTTCATGGGGCGTGGCGTTTCAGGCTGCGCCACCTGTGATGGTTTCTTCTACCGTGATGCGGTGTGCTGCGTCGTCGGTGGCGGCAACACAGCGGTGGAAGAAGCGCTGTATCTGTCCAACATTGCCAGCAAGGTGTACCTGGTGCACCGGCGTGACAAGTTCAAAGCCGAACCCATCATCATCGACAAGATGATGGAAAAAGTAGCCGCCGGAAAAATTGAACTCAAAACGTTTTGTACCCTTGATGAAGTGCTGGGCGACGCCAGCGGCGTGACCGGCGTGCGTCTGAAAAATGTCGCAACGGGTAACACTGAAGACTTGATGCTCAAAGGCTGCTTTATCGCCATTGGCCACTCACCGAATACAGAGATATTCCAGGGCCAGCTTGACATGGAGGGTGGCTATATCGTCACCCAGGGTGGCCTCAAGGGCTTCGCCACCATGACCAGCGTGTCCGGCATTTTCGCCGCCGGTGATGTGCAGGATCATGTCTACCGACAGGCCATAACCAGTGCCGGCACCGGCTGCATGGCAGCCCTGGATGCACAGCGCTTTCTGGAGCAGGCCTAAGCGATTCACCAAGCCCGCTATAATTGCTGGCTTTGCTAAATAGGCCCGTCAGGGTTCTGTTACGGCAAACGGGTTACCGCCACCTATTTTCTTGGCGAGGTGAGGCCTGGCAAGATTGAAAATGTCTGGTTATGCAGACAGATTCAGACCTTGCGGCCGTTTGTGAAGTATCGGAGTGTCCACATGGCACGCGTATGTGAAGTCACGGGCAAGGGCCCGATGGTTGGGAACAAGGTTTCCCACGCCAACAACAAAACCAAGCGCCGGTTCCTGCCGAACCTGCAATACCGCCGTTTCTGGGTCGAGACCGAAAACCGCTGGATTCGCCTGCGGATTTCCAACGCAGGTTTGCGTTTGATCGATAAAAACGGTATTGATTCCGTGCTCGCAGACCTGCGCGCACGTGGTCAGGCATAAGGAGCACGATCATGGCAACCAAAGGCGGACGCGAAAAAATCAAGCTCGAATCGACTGCTGGCACCGGTCACTTCTACACCACCAGCAAAAACAAGAAAACCATGCCCGAGAAAATGTTGATCAAGAAATTTGATCCGAAAGCTCGCAAGCATGTGGACTACAAGGAAATGAAACTGAAGTAATTCAGATTCTTTTCTGTTTCCAAGCCCGCTCTATGCGGGCTTTTTTGCGCTTTGTGACTTTGCCACGCTGGTGGCCCAAGATTGGCTTGGACCTCAATATTAACGCGTCTTGCGACGGTACTAATCGTATGGCGTATGTGCGTTTGAGACGCCAAGTGTTTTCACTGATTACGCTTGAGATAGTCAGCCGCAATGGGTCGCAAGGCAGCGGGCTCAATACCGATCGATTGCAGATCGGCACACTTCCCGGAGGCGACGTTGTCCACCAACATCGAATCCAGGTTGTCCCGGCTCATCAGCGGCTCTCCCGGGGCCAACTCCATCAACCTTGCCTGCAGGCGGCCCAGCCACCGCGGCAGGGCCAGCACCGGACGGCCACGTCCGCCGTTGATACCGCTGAGTTGTGCCGACAACTGCACTAGCTCCCGCAGCGTGAATACATCGGGGCCACACAGTTCCAAAACCAGCGGTGCTCTGGCTGTGGCTGCAGTGCGACCACGCGCCAGACATCGCACCACGGCGTTGGCAACATCCTCCACCCACACCGGTTGAAACCGCGTAGCGGCGCCAGCCAGCGGCATAACCGGCAACACCTGTTGCAGCTTGGCAAAGACATTCAGAAACTTGTCTTGTGCACCAAAAATAACACTGGGTCGCAAAATGGTGAGGTCAAACGCCGCTTGCTGCCCAGGCGTCGCTGCGCGCAGCAGGACTGCTTCGCCCTCGCCCTTGCTGCGCAGGTACATGGAGGGCGCTGAATGCGGCTGCTGTGCATCGGCACCGAGGGCGCTGACGTGCACCAACTGCTTGACGCCAGCTGCGCTACAGACACGCGCCAGCTTTTGCGGCAAAGTCACATGAACCCGTTCGAATACTGCTTGCGTGCCATGCAGAATTGCGACCAGATTGACCACCGCGTCATGGCCCTGCACAGCTTTTGCAAGCGCCACTTCGTCATGGACATCCATCTCCAGCAACTTGACCAGCGACAGGTGCTGCAAATGACGGGCATTTAATCGGCGCCGGGTCGGCACGGTTACCTGCCAGCCCTGACGCACCAGTTTTTCGCACACATGCGCACCGACAAAGCCGGTGCCACCGACAAGCAATACGTTTTTCATGCTCTGAATGTAGCGCGTTGCTCAAGGCCACATCGGTATGCAGCTTCAAAAGACCTGGTCGGCACCACGTGTATGAAATGTATGGCGTTAAAGCCGCTACCATGGCGGCTCTGCCAAACCTTCAAAACCGCCATGATTACTTCCAGCATCACCAATGTCGCCATCACCACCCAGGCCAACGTCTACTTTGACGGTAAATGCGTCAGTCATGGCATCACCCTGGCCGACGGCAGCAAGAAGACGGTGGGTGTGGTGTTGCCGGCAACTTTGACTTTCAACACCGGTGCGCCGGAAATCATGGAGTGCGTGGCCGGCGCTTGTGAGTTCAAGCTGGCCGGCTCCGACTTGTGGGTAAAGTCTGTTGTCGGCGATAAATTCAGCATCCCCGGCAACTCCCGCTTTGAAATCAGGGTGTCAGAGGTGTATCACTACATCTGCCATTTCGGCTGATTCAAACCACCACCGGCTCCGGCTCCAGCCGGATACCAAAACGTTCGTACACGCTGGTTTGAATCGCCTTGGCCAGTGTCATCACCTCGCCACCGGTAGCACCGCCGCGATTGACCAGCACCAGCGCCTGTTTCTCGTAAACACCGGCATTGCCAACCGACTTACCCCTCCAGCCACAGGCGTCAATCAGCCAACCGGCTGCCAGTTTGACCGAGCCATCGGCCAGGTGGTAATAAACAATTTTCGGATCGCGTGCAATGATATCGGCGCACTGCTCGGGCGTCACCGTGGGATTTTTAAAGAAACTCCCAGCATTGCCAATCAGATCGGGATCTGGCAACTTGGCGCGGCGAATATCGCAAATCCATTGATAAATTTGCAGCGCGGTCGGTTGCTCAACGTTTGCCTCAGTCACCTTCCTTGCAAGATCCGCGTAGCCCAGCACGGCCCGCCACGGTTTGGGCAAATGAAATCGCACCTTGGTAATTAACGCCCGGCCCGCCAGCCCGACTGTCATTGAAGCGTGTTTGAACACCGAATCGCGGTAGCCGAAAGCGCATTGAGCGGCGTTGAGCGTAAACAACTTGCCGCTTTGCAGGTCCACCGCGTCGAGTGACTCAAACCGGTCCTGCAACTCAACACCATAGGCGCCCACATTTTGCACCGACGCGGCGCCCACGGTACCAGGAATGAGTGCCATATTTTCCAGACCCGAATACCCTTGTTGCAGGGTCCATGTCACAAAATCGTGCCAGTTCTCCCCAGCGCCCGCTTCCACAATAAACGCTTTGGCGGTCTCCGACAGCAAGCGCCGACCCCTGATCTCGACTTTCAAAACCAATGGCTTGACGTCGCCGGTGAGCACAATATTGCTGCCACTACCCAGAATGAATTTGGACAGGGTACGCCATTCCTGCTGGGCCACGACGAATCGCACATCGGCCTCGGAGGTAACACGCACCAGCGCGCGCGCTTTAGCCACGATGTGGAACGTGTTGAACGACTGAAGGGGAACATTTTTCTCGATTAACATTGTGGCAATTCTCTCATTTGCCCCAACCATGCCAGTCGCTACGGAATATTGCCATGCCCTCTTTTGATACTGTTTGCGAAGCCAATCTTGTTGAAGTCAAAAATGCGGTAGAAAACACCGCCAAGGAAATCGCTACGCGCTTTGATTTCAAGGGCACGCCGGCTGCCATTGAAATCAGGGAGAAAGAAATCACCCTGATTGGCGATGCCGATTTCCAGTTGACCCAGATTGAAGACATCCTGCGCAACAAGCTCACCAAGCGAAGCGTGGATGTGCGCTTTCTTGACAAGGGCGACGTGCAGAAGATGGGCGGCGACAAGGTCAAGTTGGTCATCAAGGTGCGCAATGGCATAGAGACCGAGATGTCGAAGAAAATCCAGCGCCTGCTGAAAGACAGCAAATTGAAAATTCAGTCGGCCATTCAGGAAAACAAACTGCGGGTGACCGGTGCCAAGCGTGATGATCTGCAGGCGGCCATGGCGCTGATCAAAAAGGACATCACCGATGTGCCTTTGAGTTTTGACAATTTTCGAGACTGATGATTCGCAACCGTGACCTTTCAAAACGAAAACGAATACGAAGACTTGCTCAGCCTATGGTCTGACCTGGAGTCAGGCTTGGGCGTCATTCTGGGCAGTCCGGACAGCATTCAGGAATTTGAGCCACGCGTCTGGCAGTACGATCGCTGGATGCAGGCGCTGCTGCAACGCGACACAGATCTGGGCCTGTATCTTCTCTTTCAGTTGGCGACCCTTTCCCTGGTGGGTTACAGCGCCTCACATGCGCTGGTCAGTGCTGTGTTGTGCCACCTGATCGCAGTTGAACTGAAATTGCCCCAAGCCGAACGCGACAGCTTGGTACATGCGGCATTGACCATGAATATCGGAATGACGGCGCTACAAGACGAACTGGTTAACCAAATTGAAAAACCGAGCAACGAGCAACAAAGCGCAATTCGGGCGCATGCGGTAAAAAGCGGCTTGATGCTGGCCAACATGGGAGTCTTGGACGAGCTATGGCTGGACACCGTCAGTTTGCACCATGATGAAAGCACAGGTCTGGGCGAATACCGTGACTTGGCACCGGTCAGAAGACTGGCCAGAATTTTGCGCACTGTGGATCGCTATGGCGCGTTGATCAGTCCACGCAAATCTCGCGAAGGCCGCAGTGCCACAGAATCGATGCGCGCCCTCACCTCCAACCTGGCGCGACAAAATGATGAAGTTGGATTTGCGTTGTTACACGCCGTTGGCCTGTTTCCACCGGGCACTTTTGTCCGACTTGAGAACAATGAAGTAGCTGTCGTATTGCGTCGCAGTGATCACCCCAATCAGCCGCAAGTTGCAACTTTGATCAGCGCAGTCGGGATGCCAATGAACCACCCGCGCCTGCACCAAACCACTGTTGGCAATCCCGCAATCAAGGCCGCGCTGGCTGCCTCGGCAGTGCGCGTTCACCTTAATCACCACCTTATTTTGCAGCTCGGTGCCCATGCGCCAGAGCGGTCCTGAGATCGCCCTCAGTGCAGTGGCACGCCGGTCTTGGCTTGTAACTCGTCGCGTGTCACGCCTGGCGCCATTTGCATTACTTTCAAGCCATCGGGGGTTACATCCAGCACGGCCAAATCCGTAATGATGCGATTCACCACACCGACACCGGTCAGCGGTAGCGTGCAATTTGCCAGTATCTTTAAATCAACAGTGCCATCTTTTTTCTTCGCCACGTGTTCCATCAACACCACCACACTCTTGACGCCACCTACCAAATCCATCGCGCCACCCATGCCCTTGACCATCTTGCCAGGGATCATCCAGTTGGCAAGGTCGCCTTTTTCGCTGACCTGCATGGCACCCAGGATGCTCAAATTTATTTTGCCGCCACGAATCATGGCAAAACTGTCATGACTGCCAAAAATGGACGAACCGGGGATGGTCGTCACCGTTTGCTTGCCCGCATTGATCAGGTCGGCATCGACCTCGTCGTCGGTCGGGAATGGCCCGATACCCAACATCCCGTTTTCACTTTGCAACCAGACTTCGATGTCCGGGCTGACGAAGTTCGCCACCAGGGTCGGCAAGCCAATCCCCAAATTGACGTAAAACCCGTCTTGTAATTCTTCAGCGGCCTTGGCCGCCATTTGGTCGTGTGTCCAGGCCATGATCAGACTCCTGCTTTCTCGGTGATGGTTCTTTTCTCGATTCGCTTCTCGGGCGTCGCATTGAGCACAATTCGGTGCACGTAAATGCCCGGCAAATGCACTGCGTCAGGATCGAATGTACCGACCTCAACCAGTTCTTCCACCTCGACCACCGTGATCTTGCCAGCCATCGCCACGGCCGGGTTGAAATTGCGCGCTGTGCGTCTGAAAATCAAATTTCCACTCTTGTCAGCCTTCCAGGCCTTGACCAACGAGACCGCCGGCAGGAGAGCGTGCTCCATAACATACATGTGACCGTCAAACTCTCGCGTTTCCTTGCCTTCGGCCACCAGTGTGCCAACGCCAGTGCGTGTATAAAAAGCGGGAATACCAGCGCCACCCGCACGAAGCTTTTCAGCCAGCGTACCCTGCGGCGTGAATTCCAGCTGCAACTCACCGGCCAGGTATTGACGTTCAAACTCCTTGTTTTCTCCGACGTAGCTTGAGATCATTTTCTTGATCTGACGCGTCTCCAGCAACTTGCCCAAGCCAAAACCATCGACACCGGCATTGTTGGAGATGACAGTCAGGTCTTTCACGCCGCTTGCGCACAGGGCATCAATCAAAGCCTCCGGGATGCCGCACAGGCCGAAGCCGCCCACCGCCATCAGCAGTCCGTCGCTGACAATACCGTCGAGCGCCTTGGCTGCGCTTGGGTAAATTTTGTTCACTTGACTTTCTCCTTAAAAAAACATTTTGAGACAGACCGCAGCCAGCTGCTGAGAATCGGCTCTGTCCTGCAATTTACCCAGCAATTACAGTACGATACTACTTAAGTGCATACGTAGTTTTTCGTAAAGTACAACCCTAACATGGGCGACCCCAGCCATATGGATATCGACTACCGTCTTGCCTTCGACCTGGCTCCCATCGGATTGGCCCTTTCGAGCAACCGTGTCATGGTGGACTGCAATCGTCACTTATGCGAGATGTTTGGCAGCTCACGTGAACTACTGGTGGGTCAGTCATTTCAGGTGTTATACCCCAGTGCCATTGAGTTCGAGCGAACCGGCTCGCGGATTGCGCCGATTTTAAATCGCCGGGGCACCTATGCCGATGACCGCATCATGAAACGATCCAGCGGTGAAACCTTCTGGTGCCACGTGACCGGACGCGCCTTCAACCAGAGCGCACCGCATGAAGCCGGTATCTGGACTTTCGAAGACCTCAGCTCACGCCGCCCCGTCAAGGCCGAGCTTACGGCGCGTGAACGAGAGGTGGCGGCCTATCTGATGGATGGTCTTACCTCCAAGGAAATTGGTAAAACCCTTGCCATCAGCCATCGCACCGTTGAAATTTACCGCGCCCGTTTGATGCGCAAATACAAGGCATCCAACACAGGTGATCTGGTGCACAAATTGATGGCGGGTTGAGACCAGTGAGACACTTGTTCACTATTACTCAAACAATTAACAGGAAGATGCGCCATGAATACGACTCCCATTGAACGCTGGCACCAGATCGTCCAGACCCGTGATCTGCCGGGTCTGGAGCGCCTGCTGGCAGACAACGTGGTGTTTGAATCTCCGGTGGTTCACACGCCTCAGGCTGGCAAGCCTATCACTACCCAATACCTGCGGGCGGCGCTGCATATATTGGTCAACGATAGTTTTCGCTACCTTCGTGAATGGCACGGTTTAAACTCTGCAGTGCTTGAATTTGAGACCATTTGCGAAGGCATTTTGATCAACGGAGTGGACGTGATTACCTGGAACACCGAGCAGCAGATTACACACTTCAAGGTTATGGTGCGACCCTTGAAGGCGGTGAACAAACTGCATGAGTTGATGGCCCGTTTGCTACAGGAGTCCGCTCGATTGGGAAGCTGACCGGGCGTTGCTGAATGCGCCAAACGTATACCGGTCCAGGGCGCCGACGATTGAAGTTCACTGAAACAGCTTTTCAATTTTAAGTAGCGTCAGCAGGCCCATCAGGGCAAAAATGCCTGCGGCGATGGAGTGCACCAACCTCATCGGAATTTTGGCGGCGAATTGGTTGCCGATAAAAACTGCCGGCACATCCGCCAGCAACATGCCTAGCGTGGTACCGGCAACGACCAGCAAAGGGGCACCGTAGTGGGCCGCCAAAGCTATGGTGGCAAGCTGGGTCTTGTCGCCCATTTCAGCGAGAAAGAAAGTAATGAGCGTTGCACCGAATACGCCCAGATGTTTGGCAACCTGGGTTTCTTCATCCTCGATCTTGTCGGGAATCAGCGTCCAGAGCGCCATGCCAATAAATGACAGCCCAAGGGCCCAGCGCATGACTTCGGGACTCACTACCGAGGTGATCCAGGCGCCCAGCGCGCCGGCCAGGCCGTGATTGACCAGTGTGGCACACAGGATGCCAGCAATGATGGGGACCGGCTTCTTGAAACGTGCGGCCAGGATGAAGGCGAGCAACTGGGTTTTGTCGCCGATTTCTGCCAGAGCGACAACGCCCGTCGAAATGAAAAGAGCTTCCACGAATTGATTGCCGCAAGCGTGAAGATCAGGATTGACCAGTACCGTCCACCACCTCGGCGGCCGAGCGAAACGCCTCTACCGCCGACGGTACACCACAGTAGACACTGGCATGCAGCAGCACTTCCTGAATTTCCAGCACGCTGGCTCCGTTGTTCAGGGCGCCGCGCACATGGCCTTTGAGTTCGTGTTGTTTGCCAAGGGCTGTCAGCATGGCAAGCGTTATCAGGCTGCGTGTTTTCAAATCCAGCCCGTCGCGCTGCCAGACGTCGCCCCAAGCGTTGCGGGTGATGTAATGCTGCATTGGCAGGGTGAAGTCGGTGGCCTTGTCGAACGCCTTGGTCACAAAATCTTCACCCATGACCTGCCTGCGCTTTTCCAAGCCCCGATTGAACTGAGAATCCATAGGTTGCGTATCCTGAAAGTTGAAGTGCCAAAATGGCACAGAATGATGCCACGCTTAAAACATGAGGAAATGTCATGACCCGCTACCCCGCTCCCGAAATCAAGGATCTGCCCGACGACATCCGTTTGCGCGTGCTGGAGGTACAGGAAAAAGCTGGCTTTATTCCCAACGTGTTCTTGTCTCTGGCGCGCCGCCCGGCCGAATGGCGTGCCTTCTTTGCCTACCACGACGCTCTGATGTTGAAGGAATCGGGCCTGACCAAGGGCGACCGCGAGATGATAGTCACCGCCACCAGCGCAGCCAACAAATGCTTGTATTGCGTCGTGGCGCATGGTGCGATTTTGCGCATCTATGAGAAAAAGCCATTGGTGGCCGATCAGGTCGCGGTGAACTACCGCAAGGCCGTCATCACGCCACGCCAGCGGGCCATGCTGGACTTTGCGATGAAGGTTTGCCTGCAATCCGACCAGATTGGCGATGCCGATATCGATGCCTTGCAAGCTCACGGATTCAGCGACGAAGACGCCTGGGACATCGCCGCCATCACCGCATTCTTTGGCCTGTCGAACCGGATGGCCTCGTTCAGCAATATGCTGCCCAACCCCGAGTTCTACTTGATGGGTCGAACGCCAAAATCAAAGTGATTGCGCCCTGCACAAGGGCGACTGGTGCGTGCCGGGAGCCCGCCACAGTGAAACGGGTCTTTCCTGTCAGGACACAAGTTGCCGCATCCAATCTGGTAACGGTTTGGCTTTTTGATTCGGAAAATCGACCCAGATCGTAGTTGCGCCACCCGCTGCATAGATCACGCCTGGCTGGTTATTGAGTTCCATCGTGCCCCAAGTTTCAAAGGTGGTGCGTCCGGGGTCACTGACATACATTTTTACAATCACCTCACCTGGATATTCAAGCTGCTTGTAAAAATTGCAAAACGCATTGACGATCACCGGGCCCTCGCCCTGCGGGTCTGGCGTGCATCCAATCGAATGCATCCAGTCTATGCGGCAAGTCTCCAGATACCGGAAATAAATAGTGTTGTTGACGTGACTCATGGCGTCCATGTCGCCCCAGCGAATCGGGATGAGCATCTGATGCACGAGCTTTTTATGTTCCGGAATCTCTATTTTCATGTTCTCGTTCCCCCGCTGGCGAGGCCACGCGCAATACCCTTGCGCATTCAGACACCAAAACCATCGTCCGCCGAAATGACCGCGCCATTGATGAAGTTGCTCTCGTCGGCGCACAGCATGACCAACAAGGCATCCAGATCTTTGGCTTGTCCGACCCGTTTGCGCGGCAGCATCTGCACCAGCTTTTTGCCCTGCTCGGTTTGCCAGTGCTGGTGATTGATTTCAGTATCGATATATCCTGGGCAAATGGCATTGACGTTAATGCCAAACTTACCCCATTCCAGCGCCATCGCCTTGGTCATTTGCACCACCGCTGCCTTGCTCATGCAGTAAACCCCGATCTGCGGCAACACCCGCAGGCCTGCCATCGAGGCAATATTCACAATGCGCCCACCGGTGTAAGTACCCGGTGCCGAGCCTTTGGCACGTGCCAGCATGCGCTTGCCAACCTCTTGCGCGACGAAAAAAGCGCCTTTGACGTTGGTGTTGAACATGAAATCAAAATCGCTTTCCGACACATCCTGGATGCGCTGCGTGGTGCTCACCCCGGAGTTGTTAACCAGAATATCAATCGAGCCGACTTCGGTTTCGGCATGCGCTACCGCCGATTTGATGGAATCGTGATCGTTCACATCCAGCTCAGTCACGTGCGCGTTGCCACCATCGCCTTCAATCTGGGCACGCAATTCCTTCAGCCTGTCGAGTCGGCGGCTGGCCAACACCACGGCAGCTCCGGCAGCGGCCAGTGTTCTGGCAAATTGGGCACCCAGGCCACTGGATGCGCCGGTAACAAATGCCACGCGGCCGGAAAGATCAATGCTGTAAGCCATTTAGAGAGTCTCCAAGAATAAAAAATACGATCATTCGATGTGTCAATTCAACGCATAAAATCAGTTTCGAGTTCGACAATCCCCGGTCGCGGTCCGAATCGAAACCACGCCCCCATTATCAGATGAGTTAAGCCATGACAAACCAGGAAATTCTGACCCAGTTCGGTCCCCGTGAAGCCATGGAGTACGACGTTGTCGTGGTCGGCGGCGGCCCGGGTGGCTTGTCCAGCGCCATCCGTCTGAAGCAACTTGCCGCTGCAAGTGGCAAGGAGGTCTCGGTGGTGGTGCTGGAAAAAGGTGCCGAACCGGGTGCTCATATTCTGTCGGGCGCGGTGCTCGACCCGATTGCCTTGAACGAGCTCTTTCCTGACTGGAAGGCCATGGGTGCACCCTTGAACCAACCGGTCACCGATGAAGCCATGATGTTTCTGAGCGAAACCACCGGTTACCGCACGCCGAATTTTCTGCTGCCAAAATGCAGTCAGAACCATGGTAACTACATCATCAGCCTGGGCGCCCTGACGCGCTGGCTGGCCACCCAGGCCGAGAATCTGGGCGTGGAAATATTCCCCGGTTTTACCGCCGCTGAAGTGCTGTACACCGACACTGTTGCTGTCAAAGGCGTGGCCACCGGCAACCTCGGCGTCAACAAAGAGGGCGAACCCGGCGAGAACTTCCAGATTGGCATGGAGCTGCTGGCCAGGTACACCATTTTTGCCGAGGGCTCGCGCGGTCACTTGGGTCGCCAGTTGATCGCCAAATACAAGCTTGACGACGGCTGTGACCCGCAAGCCTATGGACTGGGTATCAAGGAGTTGTGGGAGATTGACCCGGCGCGCCACGAGCCGGGACTGGTGGTGCATACCGCCGGCTGGCCGATGAACGACAGCACCTACGGCGGCTCGTTTCTGTACCACATGGAAGACAACAAGATCGCCTTGGGCTTTATCACCGGCTTGAATTACAGCAACCCGTACCTGAGCCCGTTTGAAGAGTTCCAGCGCTGGAAAACCCACCCCAACATCCGCTATTACCTCGAAGGCGAGGACAAGGGCCTCAAACCCGCCAAGCGTCTGGCCTACGGTGCCCGTGCCATAACCGCCGGCGGCCTGATGTCGCTGCCCAAGACGGTGTTTCCCGGTGGTGCCCTGATCGGTTGTGACGCCGGCTTTTTGAACGTGAGCCGCATCAAGGGCAGCCATACCGCGATGAAGTCCGGCATGCTGGCCGCCGAAGCCGCCTATGAAGCTGTCACCAGCGGAAGATCACATGACGAACTCAGCGCCTACCCGCAGGCGCTTGAGAAAAGTTGGCTCTACACCGAACTCAACAAATCACGCAACTTCAAGGCCTGGTTCAAATACGGCTTGATGGTGGGCACCGCGATGAACGGATTTGAACAGTTTGGCTTGAAAGGCAACATGCCATGGACCATCCGGCGCGACAAACCCGACCACGCCTATTTAAAGCCGGCGGCCCAATGCAAACCGATTGACTATCCGAAGCCGGACGGCAAACTCACCTTTGATCGCCTCTCCAGCGTTTTCATCAGCAACGTCAATCATGAAGAGAACCAGCCTGCGCATCTGACTTTGAGGGACACCGGTGTTCCGGTGGCGATCAACCTCAAAGAGTATGCCGGGCCCGAGGCACGCTACTGTCCGGCCGGGGTTTACGAGTTCGTCAAGAACGATGATGGCAGCGACCGCTTGCAGATCAACGCTTCCAACTGCGTGCACTGCAAAACATGTGACATCAAGGACCCGACACAAAACATCGTCTGGGTCACGCCGGAAGGCGGTGGCGGTCCCAATTACGCGGGGATGTAGGCGGCGACCAGGGCAGCGCTTGATCCCTTATGCTCCCGCAGCAACGGGAGACATCAATGGTTTTTTCTAACTGGCTTGGCCGCTGGTCGACAACGGCCGCAGCAGCATTCCTGATTGCCGCCAGCACCTTCGCGCTGGCGCAGGTACGGACAGTCCAGCAAAGTGCCGAGGTGGCCGCGATCTCCGTCGGGGTGACACGGATTCAAACCGTCGAGGGCATCACCGAGTACCGGCTTGCCAATGGGCTCAAAGTGCTGCTGGCTCCCGACCTCTCCGACGACCGGGTCAGCGTCAACCTGACCTATCTGGTGGGCTCGCGGCACGAAGGTTATGGCGAAACCGGCATGGCCCATCTGCTGGAGCATTTGATGTTCAAGGGCAGTCCCGGCACAGCCGACCCGAAAGCAGAATTTCGCAAACGCGGTTTCACCTTCAACGGCACCACCAATTCGGACCGAACCAACTATTTCGCCACCTTTGTCTCCAGCCAGGAAGCTTTGGATTGGTACCTGGGCTGGCAGGCCGACGCCATGCTCAACAGCTTCATCGCCAAAAAGGACCTGGACAGCGAAATGACGGTGGTGCGCAGCGAGTTTGAGCTTGTGGAAAATAATCCTTTTCAGGCACTGGCACAGCGCATGGCGCGCTCTGCTTACCTGTGGCACGCCTACGGCAAAGCCACCATCGGCGCCGGTCTTGAGCAGCAGACCGTGGGCAGCCAGCTTGGCGTTGATGACCTCCAGAATCTTGGGGCTCAGGTCGTGTTCTTCGAGCAGGTGTCGGAACCTCAGAATGCTGACCCGGTCAGGAATGCGCTGGGTGCCACTGATGCCTACGAAGTCACGGTAGAAACCGGTCTCGAACAAGGCCTCCTCAGCCCCGAGATCCGACAGGCCAAACCATTGCTGCAAGCAGTGAATGCGCAGCATCATTGCCAGTTCGAACGGCGGGCGGCCCGTCTTAGCCACAGGTGCATGCGGTGCAATCAACGCCAGCAGTTCACCCCACGGCATCACTCGCTTCATCTCCTCGAGCAGGATCTGTTTGCGCGTGCCCCGGGTGCTCAAATCAAGGCCAAGGTCGGTTTGTTTTATGCCGTCGTCGATTGCAATTTACGTGCCTCAGTCACGATGCTTGGCGGAATAGTTTTGAACATCATCCCTAATGGTATCCATTAGAAATCCGGGTGTGCCTGGCGCTCGCCAGACTGGCTCACGATAGCAGGCTTGGGGCTAATGGATTTTCTCAGTTAAGCTGCATAGCTGCCACCTCACCCGGAAAACCCCCATGCACACCTTAAACCACATCTACCGCCTGGTCTGGAGCGAAGCCAGCCAAACCTTTGTCGCTGTCGCTGAAAACACCAGCGGACGCGGCAAACGCAGCCGCAGTGGGCGTGCCGCCGCCATCGCTGCGACTCTCTTGGCTGCTGGCGCCTGCACACTGGGCGCGGCCACCGAGCTACCGACCAACGGCACCGTCACCGCCGGCGGCGCCACCTCTGGTTTACGCGAAATAGTAGAATCCACCGGGTCAGGAGAGAGCCTCCATGAGGAGGCCGCCGAAGGCGCAGGACGGCTGATTGCAGCGGTTTGAACGCTCAGGCAAAAGGACTGACAGACGATAGCCGGCCGTGATGCTGGCAGTCGTTTCCCCACTGGAGAGAGGTCAAACCAGATTTGATCCACCGAAGGAGCAAACCGCAGTCTGCCGGCCGACAAGGCTCATGCAGACCCGGCGAATCTCTCAGGTAAAGCGGACAGCGGGGGCAGCCCATGGCCTTGACGTCAGTTGAGCTCATGGAATTTGACTTGCCCCTGTTGATACCCTTTCTGGAGTCCTCTGATGACCACCGCGCCCGACAACCTTTTGAAAACGCCGCTCAACGACCTGCACGTGTCGCTGGGCGCCCGCATGGTGCCGTTTGCCGGCTACTCCATGCCAGTCCAGTATCCGGCTGGCCTGATGGCCGAGCACCACCATACCCGCATAGCCGCTGGTTTGTTCGACGTTTCCCACATGGGCCAGCTGCGCCTGGTTGGGCCGGACGCTGGCGCTGCTTTTGAGAGCCTGATCCCGGTGGACGTGATCGACCTGGCGGTGGGCAAGCAGCGCTACGGCCTGCTGCTCAATGCCGAGGGCGGCATCATCGACGACCTGATGTTTTTCAAGCGTGAAGAAGACATCTTCGTCATCGTCAACGGCGCCTGCAAGGTCGGCGATATCGCGCATATCCAGGCCAAGATCGGTACCCGTTGCCAAGTGATTCCAATGCCCGAGAGGGCACTGCTGGCGCTGCAAGGCCCGCGGGCGGTCACAGTGTTGTCGCGCCTGGCACCCGGCGTGGAGAAACTGGTGTTCATGACCGGCGGCCACTTCAAGGTGCAGGCTGGCGATCAGAGTATTGAGGTATTCCTCACGCGCAGTGGCTACACCGGGGAAGATGGCTTCGAGATTTCGGTGCATGAATTGCAAGCCGAAGCACTGGCGAAGGCTTTGCTGGCGCAACCCGAGGTCAAGCCGATCGGCCTGGGTGCGCGCAACTCGCTGCGACTGGAGGCCGGTCTGCCGCTGTATGGCAATGACATCGACAGCACCACCACACCGGTGGAAGCCGGTCTGAACTGGGCTATGCAAAAAGTACGGCGTAGCGACGGCGCGCGCGCCGGTGGTTTCCCGGGTGCTGCAAAAATACTGGCACAACTTGCCGGTGGGTCAACCGCCCCGCAGCGAAAACGTGTTGGGTTGGTAGCGCTGGAACGCGTACCGGTGCGTGACCACACCGAACTGCAAGATTTGAGCGGTCAGCGCATTGGTGAAGTCACCAGCGGATTGCTTGGACCCACCATCGACAAGCCGGTGGCGATGGGCTATGTGGTGCCCGAGTTCGCAACACCTGGAACCAAAATCAATGCCATCGTACGTGGCAAACCGGTGCCCATGGAAGTGGTCACCATGCCTTTTGTAGCCACCCGCTATTTCCGTGGTTGAACCCTCTGCATCTGATTCTTTAATTCCATTGATCTATCTTTTTTAGGAGAACACACATGACCATCAAATACACCCCAGACCACGAATGGCTCAAAGTTGACGGCGACAGCGCCACCGTCGGTATCACCCACCATGCGCAAGACGCTCTGGGCGACGTCGTGTTTGTGGACCTTCCTGAAGTCGGTAAGACTTTTGCTGCCAAAGACATCGCCGGTGTCGTGGAGTCGGTCAAGGCGGCGGCTGACGTCTACATGCCTGTCAGTGGCGAAATCACCGAGGTGAACGAAGCCCTGCGCGCTGACCCTTCCCTGGCCAACACCGATCCACAGGGTGCCGGCTGGTTCTTCAAGGTCAAGCTTGCCAACCCGGCCGAACTCGACACCTTGATGGACGAAACCAGCTACAGCACATTTTCCGCTCACCCTTAAATCAGGAAATTTTCATGTTGATGCAATCCGCCAAACCATTGGCCGAACTCGAAAACACCGCTGAATTTATCGCCCGCCATATTGGCGTCGATGCGGCCGACGAGGCCAAGATGCTCAAAGTCGTGGGCGCCTCATCACGGCGCGAACTGATTGCCGGCATCGTGCCACGCTCCATTGCGCGCAGCAGCCGCATGGCCATTCCAACCGCCGTGACGGAAGCTGCGGCGCTGGCCGAATTGAAGGCGATTGCAGCCAAAAACAAGATGTTCAAAAGCTATATCGGCCAGGGCTATTACGACACCCATACGCCGGGCGTGATTCTGCGCAACATTCTGGAAAACCCGGCGTGGTACACCGCCTACACGCCTTACCAGGCCGAGATCAGCCAGGGCCGCATGGAAGCGCTGGTGAACTTCCAGACCATGGTCTGTGACCTGACCGGTATGCCGATGGCCAATGCCTCCATGCTGGACGAAGCCACTGCCGCCGCGGAAGCCATGACACTGGCCAAACGCAGCGTCAAGAGCAAAAGCAATGTTTTTATTGTGGCTGGCGATTGCCATCCACAAACCATCGAGGTCATTCAGACGCGCGCCAAGCCGCTGGACATTGAAGTCATCGTGGCAAACTCGGCCACCGAATGGAACACTGCCCTGCAGGGGCGCGACTATTTCGCCGTACTGGCGCAGTATCCCGCCACCAGCGGACGCATTGACGACCTGCGTGCCGATGTGCTGAAAGTTCACGACAAGCAGGCCGCTTTTGTCGTCGCGGCCGACCTGCTGGCACTCACGCTGCTGGTGCCTCCCGGTGAGTGGAATGCCGATATCGTGGTTGGCACCACCCAGCGCTTTGGCATGCCCATGTGCAATGGCGGTCCACACGCAGCCTACCTGGCTTGCCGTGATGACTTCAAACGCTCAATGCCGGGCCGTCTGGTGGGTGTGAGCGTGGACGTACACGGCAACCCAACTTACCGCCTGGCACTGCAAACGCGCGAACAACATATTCGCCGCGAAAAAGCCACCTCCAACATCTGCACCGCGCAGGTGTTGCCGGCTGTTGTGGCCAGCATGTACGCCGTTTACCACGGCCCCCAAGGCCTCAAACGCATCGCCCAACGCGTGGCCACCTACACCGCTATTTTGGCCGCAGGTCTGCAGCAGATGGGCTACACGCTGAGCCATGCCAGCGCTTTTGACACGCTGACGCTGAAGACCGCAGACGCCACAGAATCAGTCGTAGCGCGCGCCGGCGCGGCGGGCGTCAATCTGAGAATTTATTTTGAAGAGTACCTCTGCATTTCGCTCGACGAGACCACTACACGCAACGATATCGAGCAGCTCTGGGCTTGCTTCGCCAAAGACGGGCAAACACCCCCCAAAGTAGCCTCTTTTGAGAAAGGCATAGCGCCGCTGTTGCCCACCGAGCTGCGCCGCACCAGCAGCTATTTGACACATCCGGTGTTTAACACGCATCACTCCGAGACCGGCATGCTGCGCTACATCCGCCGCCTCAGTGACAAAGACCTGGCACTGGACCGCAGCATGATTCCGCTGGGCAGTTGCACCATGAAGCTCAATGCCACCAGCGAGATGATCCCGATCACCTGGCCCGAGTTTGCATCCCTTCACCCTTTTGCACCGCGCGAACAGCTGCAAGGCTATAGGGAACTCGACGAACAACTGCGTGCATGGCTTTGTCAGGCCACCGGCTACGCCGGCATCAGCTTGCAGCCCAATGCCGGCTCACAAGGCGAATACGCCGGTCTGCTGACAATCCGTGCCTATCATGAAGCGCACGGCCAAGGTCACCGCAACATCTGCCTGATTCCCTCCAGCGCGCACGGCACCAATCCGGCCAGCGCGCACATGGCGGGCCTGCAAGTGGTGGTGACGGCCTGCGACGCGCAGGGTAATGTGGACCTGGCGGACCTGAGTGCCAAGTGCGAGCAGCACAGCCAGAATCTGGCGGCGGTGATGATCACCTACCCCAGCACGCACGGCGTGTTCGAGACCAGTGTCAAGGAACTGTGTGCCCTGGTGCATTCGCACGGTGGCCGGGTCTACGTGGACGGTGCCAACATGAATGCCTTGGTGGGCGTGGCGGCACCCGGCGAATTCGGCGGCGACGTGAGCCACTTGAACCTGCACAAGACTTTCTGCATTCCGCACGGCGGTGGCGGCCCTGGTATTGGTCCGGTGTGTGTGGTGGCCGACCTGGTGCCTTATCTGCCGGGACATGCGACCGGCGGACTGAAGTCAAAAGGCGTGGGTGCCATATCAGCGG
>JANXLW010000119.1 GCA_025354965.1 Betaproteobacteria bacterium | reverse complement strand
CGACGGTGTGCATCTGGTCGGGAATTACAGCCTCACCAATATCACGGACTACGACGACTGGTCGTCCGGTTTTGCCTGTTTGCGCGGGGTTGACCCGGCCAGCATCAAGAATCTGGGGCAGGTGGTGGCGAAGCGCACCCGCTGGAGCGAGGTGGTGCAATGATACAGGTGCCCGGCTGTGTCTTATCCCTCTTGATAATCACAGCATTGCGCTGGGCCGGAACAGCACGGTTGTAGCTCCGATAAAACTTTAATGCTGGCGCGCCATCGCCGTTGTCTTGACAGTGCTGCTCACATGGTGAAGTCGCTTACGATATGGAGAATTCCTTGATGTACGTTAACGAGTGGTTATGAGCAGAATAGATAAATTGGTTGAGTCGTTATTTGCCAAATTTCAGCAAGATTTCCCGCTGACTGAAGGCAAAGGTTCAGAGAAAAAAATAAAGCAACTCCCTCAAGAAAGTATCGAGCAGAGGCTTGAACAATTCTATAAAGAGGCGCGTGAAGCACGGGAAAAACACCATCTCTGGGTCATTGGCTGGGCGCGGGCAATTTCGAAGTTACAACAACGCCTGTTGCTTGTCGGTTATCCGCCCGACGTGGTGTCGAAGTTATTGCTTGCCATGATGTTTGCCTCGCATAAAGTGGATTAATTCTTCTTGATAGGTTTCTTCATGAAGCAATTAGTTGCCTTGTTTTGGTTTCGATTGGGGCAGTGGCTGGATTCCAAAGGGCTGGGACGCGTGGCGCAAACCTGCTGCCGCCATGCCGGCAGCGAGGGTGGCCAGATCGGGGCCAAGGCGTTGCTGTGGCTCGGGAAAAAATCGATTGCAAGTGGTGCGTGGCAGCAAGGATTAGATATCTATCAGGAAGCCGTTCAATGCGATCCCTCCAATGCTGCTGGTTGGTGTGGCTTGGGATCAGCCTATCGACACTTGGCACAACTTGACGAAGCGCGCAGTTGCTATAACAGTGCACTGAAAATTGACCCCGCGAATTTACAGGCCCTGACGAATACGGGTGAGTTGTATCTGGTGCAAGGCGATCCCGACGTTGCGTTAGGCTATTTTGAGAACGTACTTGATCGAGCACCACTGTTTTATGACGCACTGGTTAATCGCGTCGCCGCACTTATTGCATGTGACAAACTCGTAGAGGCTGAAAAGGCCGCCAGACAGGCCATAAACCACTACCCCGATAGTGCGGGTCTACAGGTTAATCTAGGCAGTGTGCTGGTAGCTTCCGGCCAAAAAAGACCGGGGTTGATTGCTTATAACAGGGCGTTGGAGATTCAATCGGATAATCAGGAAGCCCTTTTTAATCGATCGATCCTGCAAGGCGATGTGAAATCGCTTCGGGACTCCCTGGAATTCATTCGTCGCACAATTGAACTGAAAGGCGAATCGGCTAATTTGCAATCATTGCTAGTCATCGCGCTGATGTGCAACGGGCAATTGGCGGAGGCTGAAGCAGCTTGCCGCAGACTGATCGAGCAGCATCCTGCGTATATGCCAGGGTGGAATTCGTTAGCCCAAATTGTCAGCAGTGGAGGCGCTTCAACACAAGCTGTCGAGTATTACAAAAAAGCGTTAGAAAACCAGCCAGAAGCAGATGAGATTTTTTCGAATATTTTATTCGAGTCCACCTATCTTTTCGGTTTAACTCCCAAACAACTTTTTGAACGCCATCTGGAATGGGCCAGGCGTTATGAGATGCCATTACTGGAAAAACAATTTCGACACTTGCCAGGAAGGGAGCCGGGAAAACGGCTAAAAATCGGTTATATGTCGGGCGATTGCTACAACCATCCAGTAGGAAGCCTTTTGCGAGGCGTGCTGCGACAACATGACCATGGCAAATTCGAAATTCATTGTTTTATGACGACTAGCAGGTCTGACGAAATGACTGAAAGACTGCGTGCTCATTGCGATTATTGGCACGAAGTGCAATTGCTGTCATTTGAAGAACTGGCTGACTTGATACACGCGGAAGGCATCGACATTCTGGTGGATCTTTCAGGACATACCGAATCAAACCGACTAAAGGTGTTCGCGCTCAAGCCCACCCCTGTCCAAGCAACCTGGATCGGCTATTTTCACTCCACCGGTCTGAAGAGTATCGACTACTTCATTACCGATCCCCACACAACACCTCTTCAATCTGATCAATTATTTTCTGAAGCGCCGGCCAGGCTGCCACATTCGCGTTTTTGCTTTACTCCTCCCGAATTTGCACCGGGTGTTTCCAACACCCCGGCTGACAGGGCAGGCTACATCACTTTCGGCAGTTTTAATCGTTTGGCCAAGTTGACAGATCAGGTCATTGAGGCGTGGGCTCGCATCGTGATGAGCGTACCCGATGCCAAGCTGATGATCAAAGCACGGGAATTCAGTGACATCGAAACGGTGGAGCGAATCAAGAAAAAGTTTGGAACCAGTGGGCTCTCGCCTGGGCGCTTGATCGTGCGTCCGGCTTCAGGTCACCAGCAGATGCTTTCGGAGTACTCTGAGGTGGACATTGGGCTGGATCCTTTTCCTTTCAACGGTGGCATGACCAGTATGGATGCCCTGTGGATGGGCGTGCCAGTGCTCACCATGGCCGGTAGTTCCGTTGTGTCGCGCCAGTCCACCTCCATGCTCACCAATATCGGGCTCGAGGAACTGATATTTGCGGATGTTGAGTCGTATATTGCGGGGGCCGTCGTGCTGGCGCAAGACAGGCCCCGCATGGCTCGCTTGCGGGCTACGACTCGCTTGAAGATGCTACGTAGCCCTCTTTGTGATGCCGAGCAGTTTACGCAAGATTTGGAGACCTTGTATCGGCGCATGTGGCAAGCGTGGTGCCGTGGTGAAAAGCTGGGGTTGGAAATAGTGCCGAGCCCCGAGGTGGTCAGACGGTCGGTGCTTCATGTGGGGTGTGGGCAGGCAGACATCCGGCATTTGCCAGCCTATTTCCAGAAGCGATGGAAGGAAATACGTTTCGATATTGACCCTGATGCGCAGCCGGATGTATTAGGTACCGCTCTGGATATGTCGGTCGTTCCGTCGCACTCGGTGGATGCTGTTTATTCATCACATATGCTTGAACACCTCTATGCGCACGAGTTGCCCATTGCTTTGGCGGAAATGAAGCGTGTACTGAAAGCCAATGGAATCCTGGTGGCAACCGTTCCGGATCTGCAAACGGTAGCGCGCCTAGTGGCCGACGATAAGCTTTTAGATACCGCTTACGAATCTCCGGCTGGTCCCATAACGCCTTTTGACATGCTTTATGGGCATCGTGGTTTTATGAGCAACGGTAAGCTGTACATGGCGCACCGCGGTGGATTCACTCTTGCTACATTTATCAATGCACTCAAAGAGGCTGGGTTTGCGGCTGCTACCGGGAAAAGACGCGAATTGGCGTTCGATCTTTGGGCGTTAGCTGTTCCTGAACCGATGGCTGGGAATCAATTGGATCAACTTGCTGTTGAAGTCTTGCCAAACTAAAGCATATCTCATCATGGCCTGACACCACGCTCTCGACATGCAAATGACTTTGGCTGGTGCGCCAAGACATAGCACGTCTCACCCTTGGCGGATTTGAACTTTAGGGCAAAGGGGTTGGTGTCGTTTGTTGCGGCGATCTGGAAACCATAGCTTGTCTGCGACCGTTTGGCCATGGCTTCGCCACCGTGAATTGAGGGATCAGACCTGGAGAGCTGCTGTGCCAGTGTCAATTTTGGTTTGCCAACGGCACGCAAGGCGAGATCATGGAGCAGCGGATCCGGTAGTTTGCCGGAAAGGGCTTTCATGGAAATGAACACCTGTCAGACACTGGCGAGCCGCGCAGCGCCATAGAGGCAGGCGATTCCGGCGATCAGCAACAGGATGCCGGTGATACGTGGGCGACTGAGAACCAGCATAGCGAACCTGCTGACAACCGGCCCATCGGTGTGTCGTGCAAAAGGCTCGATCCAGCGGTTGGCGCCACGCTCGAAGGGCTTTAGCGCGCTGGGGCGGATTATCAGGAACAGCCCGATGACGATGGCGCACAGCGAGAGCAGCCAGCCGACGAGCACAAGCCCGTTGAGCCTGTCCAGGCGCCAAAGCAGCCACATCCACAGCGCAGCAGCGGCGATCAGTGTCGCGCCGGCCTTGCGGTGGTGGCGGTAGACCGGTCTTTCAATGAAGTAAAGCGTGTTCAGGCCAGCGCCAAAGTCGGTTTGCAGCCAATCCGTAGCCTTGTGCCGGCTTCGACTTGACAGCACAAGGACCAGGCCGGTCAGCACGCCAAGCGCGCCAGCCAGACCAAGCAGCACGCCAAGCAGTGTCAGCAGGTGCACAAACGCAGCCGCTCAAGCTAGCGGTGCGCCAGCTTGGTCATGTCCCACATCGGCATGAAGATGCCCAGCAAAAGAATGCCAACCAGCACGCCCATCACGGCCAGCAGGATTGGTTCCACCGATTCGCTCAGGCGGCTGACTTCGTACTCAACCTCTTCCTGGTACATGTCGGCCACTTGTTTGAGCATGCCGTCAAGGTCGCCGGTTTCTTCGCCGACTGCAATCATCTGCAGTTCAACCGGGGTAAAAATGCCGGCCGATTGGGCCACCCGCAGCATGTTTTCGCCGCGTTCAACGCCGCTGCGCATGCCCAGGATGCGTTCTTCAAAAAACCCGTTGTCAACTACTCTTGCGACCAGGGTAAAGGCCTGGATGACGGGCACGCCGCTCTTGCTGGCGGTGGCAAAGCTGCGGCAAAAGCGCGCCAGCGTGGCCTTTTTGATGATGCTGCCAACCACCGGAAAGCGCAGCTTCAGTTTGTCCCACTGGTAACGCCCCTCGGGCAGGCGCACATAAAGCCTGAAGGCATAAATGACAGCGGCAACGCCGCCAATCACCAGCCACCAGTAGTTGACGGCAAAATCCGATATTGCAATGAGTACTTGGGTCAGCAGGGGCAAATCAAGCTTCATGCTGGCGAAGACTTTGGCAAAGGTGGGAACGACGAAGACCATCAGAATCGACATGGCACTGCTGATGGCGATCAGGACAAAGCTGGGGTAGCGCAGCGCGCCCTTGACCTTCTTCTGCATCTGACTGTCGAACTCAAGTTGTTCAAACAGGCGCTTGAAAATTTCTTCCAGTTGGCCGGTGCCTTCACCAACCTTGACCATGCTGACGTAGTAGTCGTTGAACACCTTGGGGTGCTGGGCCAGCGCGCCGCTGAGTTCCATCCCTTTGTCCAGACTGGCGCGCACGTCCCGGATGACGGTGGCCAGGGCCTGATTGCTGGTGGACTTCTGGATGCCGCTGAGCGCCTGAATCATTGGCACGCCGGCGCGCACCATGGTGCCCATTTGCCGGGTGAACAGCAGCAAGTCAACCAGCTTGATGCTGCTGCCGGTTTGCAGCGCACGCAGCCATGCGGGTTGGCTCTTGAGAACGTCTGCCTTTACCTGAATAAGGATCGGCGAGATGCCGGTCGCAATCATCCAGCTGGCGACGCCCTGGGCGTTGGGCGACTCGATGCTGCCCTGCATGATTTCGCCGCGCTGGTTGCGGCCCTTGTAGTCGAACGTGTCCATTTTGGCCTGCCGTTTGATCAGATCTCGATCGAGGTGACGACGGTCATGGCCTCGCCGATGGTGGTTTGCCCGCTGAGCGCCAGTTCCACGGCGCGCTGCTCCAGGGTGTTGCGGCCCAGTTGCTCCCGCGCCAGGCGTTCAAAGTGACCGGGATCGCCATTGTGCAGGGCAACCGCCAACGGCGGCGTCATTTCAAGTATTTCAAAGACGCCGATGCGGCCGGTGAAACCGACGCCATTGCAGCGCGTGCAGCCTTTGCCGTGGCGGAAGTTGGCACCGGCGAGGTCGTTGCCGTGGAAGTGCTTGACCCACGCCAGGTCTTTTTCGGTCGGCTGGTAGGGCTGTGCGCAGTAACTGCAGATGACGCGCAGCAGGCGCTGCGCTACAACGCTGAGCAGCGTGGTGGCGACCATGAAGGCGGGCACACCCATGTCGACCAGACGCGCCGGTGCGCTGACGGCGTCGTTGGTGTGCAGCGTGGACAGCACCAGGTGGCCGGTCATGGCGGCGCGGGCCGCAATCTCGGCAGTTTCGTGGTCGCGAATTTCACCGACCAGCAGGATGTCGGGGTCCTGGCGCAGAAAGGAGCGCAGGATGCGGGCAAAGGTGAGCTCGATCTTGTCGTTGACCTGCACCTGGTTGACGCCGGGCAGGCGGTATTCGACCGGGTCTTCGCAGGTGAGGATCTTGACGCCCGGCTGGTTGAGCTTTTGCAGGGCGCCGTACAGCGTGGTGGTCTTGCCGCTGCCGGTGGGGCCGGTGACCAGCACGACGCCGTGCGGTGCGCTGATGGCGCTGTTGAATTTTTTCAGCACGTCGGCCGGCATGCCGGATTTTTCAAGGTCGCGCAGACCCTGGGTTTGCACCAGCAAACGCATGACCACCGATTCGCCGAACTGCGTCGGCATGGTAGACAGACGGATGTCGATGCGATTGCTGGACGTGCGAACGGTGATGCGCCCGTCTTGCGGCATCCGACGTTCGGCAATGTCAAGGCCGGCCAGCAGCTTTAGGCGCACCAGCAGGGCGGCGTGGATGCGCGGGTCGGTCTCAAGCTGCGGGTGCAGCACGCCATCGATGCGAAAGCGGATCAGCAGCTTTTTTTCTTGTGGTTCGATGTGAATGTCGGAGGCGCGCACCTTGTCGGCTTCTTCAAACACCGTTTGAATCAGTTTGATGACCGGGGCGTCAACGTCGTCGATGGAGATGTTGAGCTGGCTGAGTTCGACGACACCGCTGTCACGATCGAGGTCGCGCTCGACTTCCCTGGCGAATTCACTGATCTGGTCGATCTTGCGGTAGATGCGGTCGACCGTCTGGTTGAATTGGTCGCTGGTGATGGCGGCAATTTCGATTGGACGCTTCAACTGACCCGACAGGCTGTCCTGGGCGCGCAGGTCGGTTGGATCAACCAGACCGACAAAGTAGGTGTCGCCACGGTCTTCCAGCACGACGGCGTGAAAGCGCCTGGCTTGCAGTTCGGTGAGGATGCGCACCGTGTCGGGGTTGACGTCGTAGCGGCGCAGATCGACAAACGGAACGCTGTGCTGGGCCGCTATGGTGCGGGCGATCTGCTCTTCGGTGACGTAGTTGTTGTCCAGCAGCACCCGGCCCAGCAGCCGGCCGGTGCGCTTCTGTTCCGCCAGCGCTTCGGTCAGTTGTTTAGCGGTCAGATGGCCTTGCTCAAGGAGGGCGGTACCAAGCTGGGCAACTTTGACGGTACCAAACTGTGCGACTTTCTTTATCTCAGCCATGCGGGCACCTCTGCTGGATGGTTGGTTCTCGTTGCCGACAGCGCCAAACCAGTTTTGGACTGGTCTTTTCTGTCCGCGCCCAATTTACATTGAAGCGTCACAAAAGACCAGTGCCAGCATCAAGAA
>JANXLW010000114.1 GCA_025354965.1 Betaproteobacteria bacterium | reverse complement strand
CAGCGCCGAACGCGGCCGATATTTTTTCGACCGTGCGGGCGAAACTCGATGCGCGACCAAACCAATTGACAGTCATGCAGCCCTCCAAAGTCAGCAGCCGCCGACAGTGCGTGTAAAACGGAAAACTGTCGAGCACGGGGGCTGCGGCCTCATGGTCGTACAAATCCACTTGCAGCGCGTCCACCGTGCCCCACCATTTCACATTTTGAATTTCAAGCGCGGCGTCGGCAAGGACCACCTGTATGCGGCTGTTGTCAACCGGCAATTTGAACCAGCCGCGGCATGCTGTCAGTACCTGCGGATTGAGTTCTATCGCAGTGGTTTTCATGTGCAACTCTTTATGGCAAAACTTGGTGAGTGACCCTGCCCCCAGTCCCAACTGCATGGCCTGGAGTTTGGCCACGCGGTCGGGCTCCACAAACAGCAGCCAGGCCATCATGCGCTGAATGTACTCATGAAACAGCGCTGTTGGAGCTTCCATCCGCATGGTGCCCTGAATCCATTGGGTCCCCAGATGCAGGTGACGCAGCGAGCCTTCGTCGGAGAAGTTGACTTCGGGGAGCTTGTTTGCGCGTTTTTTCAAGATGGTTGCATTATCACCAAACACTCATCGGGAACACGACCTGCCGACTGTCAGGCTGCAACACGCTATGTATTTTATAGCTGCCTACGCTGATGCTGCATATACCAGCACACCAAACACAACATTTTTCGCCGTTTTCGTTGCACCATCGTTCACACCTTATGAGCGTTGTCGCACATACCCTCGGGCTCGTCAGCATGTTGGGACAGCTCGGGATGATGGCGCTGATTGCATTTTTCCTGATGGCCTCCGGCGATCGCTTCAGCCGCAAGATGATCAAGCTTACCGGTCCCACACTGAGCAAGAAAAGAATCACACTACAAGCCCTCAGGCTGTGGGGCATCTGGGGCTTGTTGCTGGGCGTGCCAATTCTGGTCGTCATCAAGGCTGTTTGTGACCGTGTTGACGACCTCAAACCGGTCGGCGAATTTCTCGGTGTGTAGCAACAGGTCATTGCAACTGCTACAACCATTTGCCTTGCGGAACCCTAACAAAATATTACATTTGAAACGAATAAATCATGCTCCAATTTCTTCAGGCTAATTTCCATTGACGAAAGCGAGTGCATGAATGCAGCGACCCGTGTTGACAACGTATCGATTTCCGGCGCAGACCTGCATCCAGCAAGCACAGCCAAAATTGAAGGGTAATGTTTCGCTCGATTCGTCCGCGCTCGATGTGATGACCGATCTGGCAATTGTCAAGGCAGAGACCATTGATCCCCTGACTCCGCTGGCGCAAGCGGAGAAGGTCATGATCGATAGAGGGGTGCGCTCCCTTTTTGTGACAAGTGATTTTCCATGTATTGAGGGTCTTGTCACGGCGTCTGCTTTGATCGGTAACAAACCTGTGCAGGCGGCCACCCGTCGCCGGGTAAAACTTGAGAACCTTTGTGTGGCGGACGTCATGACTGAGTTGAGCCAGCTTGACGTCATTGACTATGACGAATTGAAGAATTCTTATGTTGACAGCGTAGTAACCACGTTCGAAATATTGAAATGCACTCACCTGCTTGTTGTTCAAGCCGCCAAGGAACAGGGCCCGGCCAGAATTCGCGGCGTGATTTCTGCGACCCAGCTGGAACGCCAATTGGCCAACAATGCAATGACGAAATCAAATCAGCGTTAAGCTGTCAAACTTATGCCGGCGCCTGACCAGGGTTGGCCTGGTCGCCTAACAAGACTGGCAGCAGTGCCCGCAGGCGCGGCAGGGCAGCGATGGCATTGTGGGTGGTCGTGCTGGCCAGATCGTCGCACGTCATGCCGCGCAAGGCCGCCAGAGCGGCGCCTATGCGCGCCAATTCGCCTGGTTCGTTGCGGCCCTGCGCCATACCGGTGGCGCGTAGCGCCGCTCTCACATACAACCAGTGAGGAGGCATATCGGGCGCGTCTGTCTCCAGCACGATGGATTCAAGCGGCAACGTGGTAGCAAGGCGTCGCAGTTGCAGCGCCCGCTCATAAGTCAGCGCGCCGCCAAATCCGAGTTTAAAACCCAGCGCAACAAAGGCTTGCGCCTGGCTGGCGCTGCCGTTGAAGGCATGGGCGAT
>JANXLW010000395.1 GCA_025354965.1 Betaproteobacteria bacterium | reverse complement strand
CGACAAACAGCAATGGGGTTGGGCTGGGCGGGGTCGTCGCTATGCTGGCCTGGCCTACCCCGCTTTGCGTGGTGCCAACCAGTTGCTCAATGCGGCCGGTGTGCTGGCCGTTTTGGCGGCCATGCGGGAACGCTTGCCCATAACAGCACAGGCGGTCCGAAACGGACTGGCTCTTGTGGAACTGCCAGGACGCTTCCAGGTTATTTCTGGTAATCCAACCTTGGTGCTTGATGTAGCGCACAACCCGCATTCCGTGGCGGCACTGGTTGCCAATCTGGATGCGATGGGCTACTTCCCGAGCAGCCATGCGGTCTTTGGGGTCATGGCTGACAAGGATTTGGTGCTCATGCTGAACCGATTGAACCCGTTGATTGACCGCTGGTATTTCACCGATCTGCCGACACCTCGCGCCGAATCTGCCGCTGTTCTGTTGGACAAATGGCGGGGCCTGAACTCGCGAAAAAACGCTACTGGGGCGGGCTACCCTGATCCTCGACAAGCCTTGCAGGCGGCCATCAACGCGGCAGGCCCCACTGATAGAATCATCATCTTTGGGTCGTTCTACACGGTAGGTGGGGTTTTGCGGGATGGCGTGCCCCGTCTGCACGCCAAACACCTGCCGGATGTTTGAATTCCTGAGCTCCCACACCATGGCTTTTTTCAAGTTTCAAAATGGCGGTGACGAAAAATCGTCCGCTGCAATCCGGCCTGAGAGTATCGAAGTGATGCGTAGGCGCGCCAAACATCGCCTGATCGGCGCTACCGTGCTGGTTCTGTTGGGTGTGGGTGGGTTTCCGCTATTGTTTGACAAGCAGCCGCGTCCTATTTCAGTCGATATTCCGATCGAGATTCCGGACAAGGCTAAAGCAAAACCGCTGACCATTCCGCAACCTTTGACGGCGCCTGCTGGTCAAACAGAAATCGCAGCAGCGGTTACCTCTGGTGCGCCTGGCAAGGCAAAGTCTGGGGCGTCAGCGGCTGACGAAAAATTGGCTGCTGCCCCCGCCTTGACTATGCCGGAAGGTGCCAAAGCTGTTGCGATGGCTGAACCTAAATTGTCAGGTAAACCAACAGAGAATCCGGCGTTGGGTGTTGCCAGGCTGGTTGAAAACACCAAAGCCGAGGCGCAGCCACAAAGCCCGAGTGTTGAGAAAGTGGCGGGCGCAAACGACGGTCGGTTTGTGGTGCAGGTCGGTGCCTATTCTGACGTCGCTCGGGCGCGGGAAGTTCGCCTCAAAGTGGAACACGTTGGACTCAAAACCTATATCCAGTTGGTTGAGACCAAGGATGGCCGCAGAATTCGCGTGCGCGTCGGCCCCTTTGCAAGCAAGGCCGAGGCCGACAAGGCAGCAGAAAAGATCAAAAAGCTTGATTTACCTGCAGCGATTTTTAGTTTGTAGAGGTGGCCCGATGCCAACGCTGGACTGGTTGTTTATCGCGGTATTGCTCATTTCGCTGGCGCTGGGTGTCTGGCGCGGCTTGGTCTATGAGTTGTTGTCGGTGCTGAGCTGGATTGCGGCGTTTGTTCTGGCTCAATGGTTTGCGCCTGAGCTGTCACAGAAGTTGCCAATGACTGGAGCCAGTGAGGCCGTTCGATACGCGGCCGGGTTTGTGCTGATTTTTGTGCTGTCGGTCTTTGTCGGAGGTCTGCTGGCCAAACTTGTCAAAAGGCTTTTTTCTGCTGTTGGTCTGCAGCCTGCCGACCGCGCGCTGGGTGCGGCGTTTGGACTGATACGGGGTGCGCTGGTTCTATTGACGGCGACGGTGGTCATCAGCATGACACCGCTAAAGGCTGGAATTTGGTGGCAGCAGTCGGCTGGGGCGGGCGTCGCATTGGCTGTGCTTAAGGGTTTGAAGCCTGTGTTGCCTGAAGAGTTCGGAAAGTATTTACCATAATGTGTGGAATCGTAGGCGTTGTCAGCAACGCACCTGTCAACCAGCTCATTTATGACGCCTTGCTGCTGTTGCAACACCGGGGGCAAGATGCGGCCGGAATCGTCACGCAGCTCAATCGTAAATTCTTCATGCAAAAGTCCAAGGGCATGGTGCGCGACGTCTTTCGCACCCGCAACATGCGCTCGCTACCCGGCAATTGCGGCCTGGGTCAGGTGCGCTATCCGACGGCGGGCAACGCCTACAGCGAAGAAGAAGCACAGCCGTTTTACGTCAATGCGCCCTTTGGTATTGTGCTGGTGCACAACGGCAACCTGACCAACGCGCACGCCCTGAAGGCCGAACTCTTCAGTACCGATCACAGGCATATCAACACAGAAAGCGACTCGGAAGTGTTGCTCAATGTGCTGGCGCACGAGATTGAAAAGACAACGCGTGGTTTGCCTCTGCAGCCGCATGATGTGTTTGAAGCGGTGCGCAAAGTGCATCGCCGTATCAGAGGTTCTTACGCGGTGATTGCGATGATTGCCGGTCATGGTGTACTGGCTTTTCGCGACCCGTTTGGTATTCGCCCTTTGTGCATGGGGCGCGGTGACGGTACCGTGCTGGTGGCCAGCGAATCGGTGGCACTGGAAGGCACGTCGAACAAGTTTGAACGCGACATTGCACCCGGCGAGGCGGTTTTTATCGACTTGCAGGGCAACGTGCACACCAAGCAGTGCGTCGAGCACCCGGTGCTGCACCCCTGCATTTTTGAATACGTCTACCTGGCGCGACCTGACTCGGTGATGGACGGCATTTCGGTCTACCAGGCGCGTCTGAATCTGGGTGAGACCCTGGCCAAGCGCGTCATCTCGACCGTGCCACCCAACGATATTGATGTGGTCATTCCGATCCCCGAGTCCAGCCGTCCAAGTGCCGCGCAACTGGCCCAGTTATTGGGTTTGCCGTACCGCGAAGGGTTTGTAAAGAACCGCTATGTGGGTCGCACCTTCATCATGCCGGGACAATCTGTGCGCAAGAAATCGGTGCGCCAAAAGCTCAACGTGATCGCCAGCGAGTTCAAGGGCCGCAATGTGTTGTTGGTGGACGACTCTATCGTGCGTGGCACTACCAGCCGCGAAATCGTGCAGATGGCACGCGACGCCGGCGCCCGCAAGGTCTACATGGCCAGTGCTGCGCCGCCTGTGCGTTTTCCTAACGTTTATGGCATTGATATGCCAACCTCGGACGAACTGGTGGCCCACAATCGGACAGTGGAGCAGATTCGTCAGCTCATTGGCTGCGACGCGCTGATTTACCAG
>JANXLW010000077.1 GCA_025354965.1 Betaproteobacteria bacterium | reverse complement strand
AGCACGGCGTTGGTGATGATGTACAGCAGCATCGCCGACATGTTGGCCGAGTTGAGCAGTACCCGCGGCACGTCCTTGAGTTTCATGTCTTTGTAGACAAATACCGCCACCACAAAAGCGTAGACCGCGCTCATGGCCGCTGCTTCGGTCGGTGTGAACATGCCGGTGTAAATGCCGCCCATCACTATCACGATCAGCAACAAACCCCAGGCCGAAGTTTTGAAGGCCTTGAAGCGCTCGGCCCAGGTCGCCTTGGGCAAACGCGGGTAGTTGAATTTGCGCGCGCGGTACCAGGTCACACCGCCCAGCACACAGGCCAGTGCAATGCCGGGCACGACGCCGGCCATGAACAAGGCACCGACCGAAGTGTTGGTGGCGACCGAGTACATCACCATCACAATGCTGGGAGGAATCAGGATGCCCAGGGCGCCAGAGGTGGTGATGACGCCCGCACCAAACTTATTCGGAAACCCGGCCTTGACCATGGCCGGCATCAGGATCGAGCCGATCGCCACCACCGTGGCGGGCGATGAACCGGACACAGCGGCAAACAGTGCGCAAGCCAGTACACCGGCCAGACCCAGGCCGCCATACCAGTGACCGACCATGCTGGAGGCAAAGTTGATCATGCGTCGGGCGACCCCGCCATGGGTCAGAAAATTGCCCGCCAGGATGAAGAACGGAATCGCCATGATCTCGAACTTCTCGATGCCGGTGAAGAGCTTGAGCGCCACCGATTCAAGCGGCACATGGGTAAAGCCAAAGAGAAAGGTCAAAACCGTGAGACCCAGCGAAATGGAGATCGGCATGCCGGTGAGCATCAGCACCAGCAGCAGCACAAAAATGATGGCCGAGTTCATTTCGCTCCTCCCTGGCCGTCAGCGGTTTCATCCGGGTGCAGGTTGTCTTTCATGGCATAGGGATTGAGGTCAATCGGCAGCACTTCTTCCAGACCGTCGACATGGCCGTGGTCATGGTGCGGCAGTTCGCCGGTCTTGATAAAACCGACCATCACCTGTAAAAACCGAAAACACATCAAGCTGCTGCCCAACGGAACGGCGCTGTAGACCATCCAGGTTGGCCACTCAAGGTCGGGCGTGGTGGGTCCCTCCGGAAGGCCGTCCAACGACATGCCCAGCAGTTTGAACCAGGCGTAATGCGCGCCGTTGTCCCACACAAAACCACTTGCCAGTGCCGCCACAATGCCGGTAAACAGGGCGCCTGCACAGAGTCCAAAAATGATGAACTTGGCGCGCATTTTGTCGTCCAGACGGTTGATCAACACGTCCACACCGACGTGAATACCGGTGCGTACGCCGTAGGCGGCACCAAATTTGCACATCCAGACAAACATGATGATGGTCAGCTCCTGCGCCCAGCTCATGCTCAGGGACAGCAGCCAGTCTTGCACACCGGGAATTGCCAGACCGGCTGCGTAGCGATGCACCACCGCCACAAAGATGATCAAGGTTGCACCGCCCATCAGGAAGGTGACGATCCACTCTTCCAGGTGATCAAGAAACTTCATAAATTGAACTCCGACGAGGCGTCAGCAAAATGGACGCGCAGTGGCAAGCCTTTTTAGAGCTTGGTTGGATCAAAGCCGGTTGCCTTGTAGAACTGCTGCAGAGTTTCCTTGCCGACGCGATCGGTCATCTTGATGTGCACCGGTGCCATCGCCTTCTTGAGTGCCAGACGCTCTTCTTTGGTCGGCTCGTAGACGATCGTCTTGCCGCTCTTCCTCACGCCCGCCAGTGCCTGATCATTTTCTTCCTGGGCAATTTTGTTGGCATAGACGGTGGCCTCCTTCATGGCCTGCTCCAGTTGACCGCGCAGGTCGGTCGGCAGTCCGTCCCAAAACTTTTTGTTGACGATGACAGCGTAGCCGAGGTAGCCGTGGTTGGTGATCGAGAGGTGCTTTTGCACTTCATGCATCTTCTGCGTATAGAAATTGGAAATGGGGTTTTCGGTGCCATCCACCACGCCGGTCTGCAAGGCCTGGTAGACCTCGGAGAAAGCCATCACCTGCGGAATGCCGCCGACCGACCGGATCTGCTCTTCAAGCACTTTTGAGGACTGGATGCGGAACTTCTTGCCCTTGTAGTCGGCCGGCATCTTGAGCGGCGTGTTGGCGGAGAACGACTTGAAGCCGTTGTCCCAGTAGGCCAGCCCCTTGATGCCCTTGGGCTCCAGCTTGGCCAGCAAACTGGCGCCCACCGGACCCTGGGTGATCAGGTGCAACTCGGCCGTGTCATCAAACATGAAGGGGAAGTCAAAGGCTTCGAACTCTTTCACGCCCAACGGGCCAAACTTGGCCAGTGAAGGTGCCAGCATCTGCACGGCGCCAATCTGCAGTGCCTCAACTTCTTCCTTGTCTTTGTACAAGGCGCTGTTGGCATAGACCTCGACCTTGACTTTGCCGTGGGTCAACTCAGCCGCCTTCCTGGCGAAAAACTCGGCCGCTTTGCCCTTCGGGGTGTCGGCTGCGACGACGTGGCTGAACTTGATGATGGTCTGGGCACCTATGCCCAGCGCCGCGCAGCTGAGCAACAGGCCCAGCATGAGTTTGGAAACCTTCATTCAATATCTCCTGTAGATTGAGGGCGCAAAAATAGGCCGTGCAACGCTAGCCTGCCTGATGCTGGACTGTAGAAGTGAAATTAACTTTTGCAATGGTGGAAAACCACTATTCCCGCGCCTGTCGACGGTACCGACGCCCTTGTTTGACATCGTTTGACATAACGCAAGTCATGGAGGCCGCAATTTGAAGATCGGCAGGCGCTCGCCTACCCGCAGACCGCGTGCGTTGACGATGGTCTGTGCCCGCCAGGGCTTGAGTTCCTCGCGCTGCGCGTCGTCAAGCCAGCCGAGTTGGTTCAGCACTTCCACGCTGGCGGCAAACAGCGCGGGTTTGTTGGCGTCGATGATCTTGATGGCAAAGGCCTCGCCCCGGCTTTTGCTGCCCACCACCTGCACACCATCGGCACCGACCTTGCTGACCCAGTCACCGCGTCCGGCGCGCATGAAAGCCAGATCGTTGCGACCAGTCCCCGACACCAGATCCGGGTGCGCCGTCATGGCCTCACTCAGGGCTGCAAAACTTGCGCCAAACTCGGTATCTTTCGGTTCACTGGCCAGCCTGGCGTAGCCATACGCCAGACGCGACAAAGGCAGCGCGTAGTTGGGGGCCGAGCAGCCATCGATGCCCATTTTGAAGTCATTGGCGTCCATGCCCACGGCGCGCGCCACGTCGCGCCGAATGGCTTGCTGCAGCGGATGCATGGGGTCGGTGTAATCGTCAAGGCTTAAGCCATGTTGTACGCAGTAAGCCAGAAAACCGGCATGTTTGCCGCTGCAGTTGTTGTGGCGTTCGTCATAGACCAGACCGGGTGGTGGCGCTGTATCGAGCAGGGTGAAAAGACCCGGCACGTGGCAGCCGCAGCGCAAGGCTTTATAGGTTAAACCGGCCTGGTCCAGCATGCTCTGGGCGACGGCGACGTGGCGCTCCTCGCCGTTATGACTGGCACACATCAGCGCTAACTGTTCCTGCGAAAAGCCGAATTGCCGCGGCCCATCGGCCTGCATAAAGGGCAACGCCTGCAGCGCCTTGAGAGTCGAGCGTGAGAAGGTCAGCCAGTGCGGATCGCCCGCTTGCGCCATCAACTGGCCGCGCGTATTGACCACGGCCACGGCGCCGAAGTGCAGGCACTCCAGCGTGCCGCCACGGTTGAGTTCGATCAGGGGGACAAGGTTCATACGCTCACGTTGTTTATTGTGGTCGCACCATTTTGCACTCGGTACCCTGAGCCAGTTCGTTGCCGCTGTAAACGGCGTCGGTGCGAAAGCCGTAGTTGGTGCCTTCCCAGCCTACCTTTACCGCTTTGCCGTCCACCGGCGCAATGGTGTTGACCACTTGCGGCAGCAGCAGTTGGTGGTCTTCGCCGCGCATGCGCACCGGGCCTACCACCGAGTCAACGTCAGGTCCTGACCCCAGTTGCCGGTGATCAGCGTATCGGCCCCAGTGGCCTTCATCTTCATCGCGGTATTGGCTTCCAGCTGGAAATGCCAGAAGCTGCAGCGCTTGCCGGTCAGGTCGGGGTCAATCGATGAATGGTTCATGACCAGCACGGTTTGATTCGGATTACGCTCGTTGTGCTTGGCAACGGCGTCCACCAGGGCGGCTACCACGGAGGAGCCTGAGCCGCCCGTGACGATGACCCGCGCGCCCTGGTCAATGGCCGCCTGCAAGGCGGTCTGGCTTTCTTGCGCCGACAACTTGCTGTCGAACTGCAACAGCTCCAGTTGAGTGCCTTTGAGCACACCACCTTTGGCGTTGACTTCGCCCACGCCATACTGCACGTGACTCAGCATCAGCTCGCCGACGTTGGCAAACGGCCCACTCAAGGGGTCGATATAGGCCAGCTTGAAAGTTTGCTGGGCCTGGGCGGCGCCGCTCAGCAGGCCGATGGCCAGGGCGACGGGGGTGATCAGGTGTTTCATGGCTTTGTCCTTCGGGTTGCGGTGGGGTGGATGAGGATTTAATGCAGGCCGATGACGCGCCAAGCCAGCCTGGAGAGCTCGTGCACCATGGCGTCGGGGCCCAGGCGGCCGTCAGGCCGGTACCAGGCGTAGAGAAAGCCGGGCAGGCTGCACGCCGCCAGTGCGGTGATGCGGGTCTCGGAAAAGTCGAACGTGCCGTCGCGCCGGCCCTGCTCCAGCAGCGGGCACAAGCAGTCATAAAAGTGATTCGCCAACTTCTTCTGCGCTGCCAGGTACTGCGGGCGGTACACCTGCGGTTCACGGTAAGGGAAGAATGCCGCCGGGTAGTGGGTGATGGTGGCACGGATCAGGCGCTCCAGGCCTTCGGTGACCTTCACGTGGGCGGGGCGCACGTCATCGGCGGCAAAGTCCATGGCAGTGAAGCACTCGACCGCAGGCTGCCAGGAGAGGGTTTCAAAAATCTGTTGCTTGTTGTGAAAGTAGTAGTAGACAAAGGGCTTGGTGACACCCAGCTCGCGCACGATCTGCTCGATGGTGGTGTTGGCATAACCCTGCGCCGCGAACAGGCGCTCGGCCACCTTCAGAATGCGCTCGCGCTTTTCGTCGGTACCGGCGGTAACAGTCTTTTGCCGGTGGCTGCGGGGTCGGGAACGGGATGCGGTCATGAATTGATTGTCACCTGTGTTCTACCGGTCAGTAGAATTATTCTACCAACTGGTATATATTGGCAAGCCGGCAGACGGTTTCGACACTACGTACTTACCCTGAAAGTGACATCATGGCGACAGCTCAATCCCCAAAACCACTGAATGCACTCGATGCCCCCCTGCACCAGTACCTGCGCGCCCATGCCAGGCAACAGCCCGACAGGGCGGCCTACCTGTGGTACGGGCGGGTCATCAGTTACGCCGAGCTGGACCGCGCCAGCGACGCCTTCGCCGCGCGGCTGGCCGCGCTGGGTGTGGGTAAGGGCGAGCCGGTTGCGCTGTTCCTGAACAACTGCCCGCAGTACGTGATGGCGCACTACGCCATCCAGAAAATCGGCGCCATCGTCTGCCCGTGCGGGCCGCTGAACAAGGAGCATGAACTTGAATACCAGCTTAACGATCTGAAGGCGCGCATCATCATCGCCGCCGACAACTTGCTGCCGGTGGTGGCGCAAGTGCGCGCCAAGACGGCGCTGACGCATGTGTTTGCGGTGCGCTACGCCGATTTGTTGCCCGATCAACCCAGTGTCGATATTCCGGCTGAGCTGCTGGCGATGAAAAACCAGCCCAAGCCGCTGCCGGCCGATGTGGAAGATTTCATCGTCGCGACCCAGGGCCTTGCCAAGCCGCCACCGGTGGCGCTGGACATGGACGACGTGGCGTTGATGACTTACACCTCGGGCACCACCGGTTTGCCCAAGGGCGCCATGCTCAGCTACCGCAACGCGCTGTACAAGTCGGCGGCGGCGGCCAACTGCAATGGCGTCACCGGGGACGATGTGCTGCTGGCGATTGCGCCGCTGTACCACATTGCCGGCATGGTGATGGGCATCAACGTCACCATGGTCACGGGTGCAACGTCGGTGCTGCTGTACCGCTTTGACCCGCTGGCCGTGCTGCAGGCGATTGAGCGGCACCGCGTTACCTGGTGGTACAGCATCGCGCCGATGAATGTGTTTGCCATGCAGGTGCCGGGTGCAAAAGTTTTTGATTTGTCGAGTCTGCGCATGAACCCGGTGACCAGCTTCGGCATTATTTTTACTGAAGCCCTGGCAAATCAATGGAAGACCTTTGCCTGCAACTGCAACTCGTTCGAAGCCGCTTACGGTTTGAGTGAAACCCACACGGTAGACACCTATATGCCGCATAAGGCGGTGCGCTGGGGCACGCAGGGCAAGGCGATTCCGGGCAACGAAATCCGCATTCTGGACGCCGAGTCGGGCCGTGCATGTGCCATCGGCGAGGTCGGTGAGATCGTGCTGCGCAGCGCCGGTGTTTTCAAAGGCTACTGGAACAAGCCCGAGGCCACCTCTAAAACGCTGCGCGACGGCTGGGTTTACACCGGCGACATGGGCAAGCTGGACGCCGATGGCTACCTCACCTTCATCGGCCGCTTCAAGGAAATGATCAAGGTCTCGGGCTACAGCGTGTTCCCGGAAGAGGTAGAAACGATTCTGATCAAGCACCCGGCCATCGCACAAGCCGCGGTGATCGGTGTGCCGGACCCCGACAAGGGCGAGGTGGTAAAGGCCTTTGTTGTGCTCAAGCCGGGCCAGTCTGCCAGCGCTGCCGATATCGTGGCCTGGTCGCGCGACAACATGGCGACCTACAAGGCACCGCGCGAAGTGAAGCTGATTGCCGCGCTACCCACTACGGGTGCCGGCAAAGTGTTGCGCCGCCTGTTGAAAGACTAGTCCATGACTGACATTCGTTCCCCCTTGCAAGCGCAGATTGTCCGGTGGCATGTACAAGCTGGCGACAGCGTCAACGCGGGTGACCTGCTGGTCATTCTGGAAGCCATGAAGATGGAGCATGAAGTTCGTGCCGAACATGATGGCCTGGTGACTGAGCTGTTTTATGAAGATGGTGCGCTGGTGGCTGAAGGCGATGTGCTTTCAAGCCTCGAGTTGCTTGCGCCAATCCGACAGCAAACGTCAGCCCCGGTGATTCCTCATGCTGCGCCGCAGCCCACCAAGTCGACCTGGCGTGCCGACCTGCAACGCGTGCTGGAGCGCCATGCGCCCACGCTGGACGCGAACCGCGCCGAGGCGGTAGCCAAACGCCACGCGTTAGGTCAGCGCACCGCGAGAGAGAACATCGCCGACTTGTGCGACGCCGACTCCTTCATGGAATATGGTGCGCTGGCGGTGGCAGCGCAGCGCCGCCGCCGCTCCGAAGAAGACCTGATCAAGAACACGCCGGCCGACGGCATGGTGACCGGCATCGGCAGCATCAACCAGACCTTGTTCGGAGAAGAGCAGAGTCGCGCCGTCGTCATGGCTTACGACGCTAGCGTGCTGGCCGGCACGCAAGGCATGCGCAACCACCAGAAAACCGATCGCATGTTAGGCATTGCCTTGCAACAAAAATTGCCGGTGGTGCTGTTTGCCGAAGGTGGTGGCGGCCGCCCCGGTGACGTCGACATGCCGATCGTGGCCGGCTTGCATGTGGCCACCTTTGCCAGCTTTGCGCGTCTCAATGGCCAGGTGCCGGTGCTGGGCATTGTGGCGGGCCGCTGCTTTGCCGGCAACGCGGCGCTGCTGGGCTGTTGCGATGTCATCATTGCCACGCAAGCCAGCAATATCGGCATGGGTGGCCCGGCCATGGTGGAGGGCGGCGGCCTGGGCGTCTTCAAGCCGGAGCAGATCGGCCCCAGCAACGTCCAACACGGCAACGGTGTGATCGATATTCTGGTGGCCGACGAGACTGAGGCGGTGGCGGCAGCGCGGCACTACCTGTCGTTCTTCCAGGGTCCAGTCAAGGACTGGCAGGCACCGGAGGCCCTGGCCTTGCGCGACGTGGTGCCGGAAAACCGTTTGCGCGTCTACGACACGCGCGCCGCTATCAACGGCATAGCCGATCAGGGCAGTGTGCTGGAACTGCGCAGCGGTTTTGGCAAAGGCATTCACACCGCACTGGCGCGCATCGAGGGTCGTCCCGTCGGTGTTCTGGCAAACAACCCGCTGCACTTGGGCGGTGCCATTGACGCCAATGCGGCCGACAAGGCGGCACGCTTCATGCAGTTGTGCAATGCCCATGGCCTGCCCTTGATCAGTCTGGTGGATACACCCGGCTTCATGGTCGGGCCCGAGATCGAGACCCAGGCGCAGGTGCGCCATGTCAGTCGGATGTTCCTGGCGGCGGCGCATTTGCGCGTGCCGTACTTGAGCGTGGTGCTGCGCAAAGGCTACGGTCTGGGCGCCATGGCCATGACGGCGGGTGGCTTTCATTCGCCCCTGTTTACCGTGGCCTGGCCTTCGGCCGAGTTTGGTGCCATGGGCCTCGAAGGTGCGGTGCGCCTGGGCTACCGCAAAGAGCTGCAAGCGCTGCCGCAAGGTCCGCAACGCACGACACTATACGACCAACTGGTGGCCCAGCAGTACGAAAAAGGCAGCGCCATCCACATGGCCACCACGCTGGAAATAGACGCCGTGATCGACCCCGCGCACACCCGCGCCTGGCTGGTGCGCGGTCTGCAGACGCAGCGCGAATTGCCACAGGCGCAGGGGCTGGCGATAGACGCCTGGTAGGGGCAGGATCGTTTGATCTGTAGGCGAATGCCGGGTTCGCGGCTGGTAGCCGCTGATGTGATTGAGTTGTTTGCTGGCGGTCAGGCTGAATTGCTATTTGCCTGATAGCTGCTTGCGCCCATTCAGCAAGCTTTCTGCGCTGTACAGCAGCAAAGCAGTCCAGATCAGATAAAAGCCGATGGCGCGCGCTGGCTCAAACGCTTCGCCATACAGCCACACGCCCAGCAGCAGTTGAAGGCTGGGCGAGATGTATTGCAGGATGCCCAGGGTTGCCATTGGTATGCGGCGTGCACCGGCGGCAAACAGCAGCAAGGGGATGGCGGTCAGCGGCCCGGCCAGCAACAGCCAGCCCAAGGTGGCCCGGTCACCTTGCACCAGGGCGCCTTGCCCGTGCCAGGCCCACCATGCCAGCAGCCCAATGGCAAAAGGTGATAGCAGCAGGGTCTCCAGCGTCAGGCCTTCCAGCGCACCCAGCTTGGCCAGCTTGCGCAGCAGCCCGTAGATGCCAAAGCTGATCGCCAGCACCAAAGCGACCCAGGGCAACCGTCCCGCCTGCACCGTCAGCCACAGCACTCCGGCGGCGGCCACCGCCACCGCCAGCCACTGACCACGGCGCGGACGCTCGTTCAAAAAGGCAAACCCGATAGCCACATTGACCAGCGGCAGGATGAAGTAACCCAGACTGGCATCGAGCACATGGGCGTTTTGCACCGCCCACACGTAGACCGACCAATTGACGGACAAGAGCAGGGCTGACAACCCAAAAGCCAGCAGAACCCGCGGCTCGCGGGCGACGCCGCGCAGCCAGGCCCAGCGCTTGAGCACGGCCAGCACGCACATCAAGAAAATCAGCGACCACACCATGCGGTGCAGCACGACCTCCAGCGCATTGACCTGATTGAGTTGCTTGAAAAAGACCGGTAGCCAGCCCCAGGCCGTGTAAGCCAGCGCGGCGTAAAACACACCAGCATTCATGCTTTCGGCGTGCTCATGTGATGGATTCTGATGGGTGGGGCACAGTTCAGAGTCTAGTGGCAAGGACAGCACGCGTCGATGACCCTAAAGACCGGCATCGATGCCGCCAGCTTCACTACCCTTCGCTTGCTTTCCGGCGCCCTGATGCTGGGTCTGCTGGTGCGATTGAATCGCCGACCCTCTGCCGGTAGTGGCAATTGGCCATCGGCATTGGCCTTGTTTGTTTATGCGGCGGGGTTTTCTTTTGCCTACGTCCGTCTTTCGGCGGCCACCGGTGCGCTGCTGCTGCCGGGCCTCGCGGCCCCACCGCTAGGCAGCGCCCTGCTGATGCTGGGCGCCGGCGCTGCGTGGGGCATCTATTCATTGCGCGGCAAAGGCTCGGGTGATCCCACCTTGGTGACGGCGGGCAACTTTGTGCGCAGCGTCCCGATCGCGGTCGCCTTGAGCCTGCTGATGTTGAACCATGTTTCGCTGGACCGTGCCGGCATGGCGTATGCCGTCTTGTCGGGCGTGCTGGCCTCCGGCATCGGTTATGCCATTTGGTACCGCGTCTTGCCCGCCATGAAGGCCACGCACGCCGCGACCGTGCAGCTCGGTGTGCCGGTGATTGCCGCGCTGGGCGGCATCGTCGTGTTGGGCGAGTCGATCAGTGTGCGCGCGGTGTTGGCGTCAGTGGCGATTCTGGGCGGCATTGCACTGGTGATCCTTGAGAAGCAGCCGGGCAAGCCGTTTTAATGCCTATTGCAGCAGCAATGTTGCCAGCTCTTGCAAACCGATGACCTGGGCACCATGGCGCATGGGGATGCGTTCAGTCCCCGGGTACACCACGTAACGTTGCTCAATCTGCATGTCATCACAGGCCAGAGCAAAACCTTTTCCCGGGCTGGGCGCCATCGAGCGCTTGACCTCGATGGCGATCTCGGGCCGCCCGCCTTTCTCCAGCAACAGATCGATTTCAGCGCCGACCTGGGTGCGGTAGAAATACGGCACCCGGCGGTTGCCCACCGCCTGAATCAGGTTCTCGATGCAGTGGCCTTCAAAGCTCAGGCCGCAGACCGGATGACCCAGCAGGTCGTTCAGGTTTTCCAGCTCTAGCAGAGCGTGCAGGATGCCGCTGTCACGCACATAGACTTTGGGCGATTTGACGAGTCGTTTACCGGTGTTGCCACTCCAGGGGCGCAAGCGGCGCACCAGTTGCAGATCCACCAACAAGTCAATGTAGCGGTCAATCGTTGGATTGGCCACGCCCAGCGCACTGGCAATCCGCGATTGGTTGAGCACACTGCCCTGGCTGTGGGCCAGCATGGTCCACAAGCGGCCAATGGTCTCTGCGGGTAAGCGTGGGGCAAACATGGGCACATCGCGTTCCACATAGCTGCGGATGAAATCACGCCGCCAGTCCAGACTTTGTGCGTCGTTGGGCGCAAGCAGACTGTCGGGAAAGCCGCCGCGTAGCCAAAGCGTGTTGTCCGCAATGCCTGCCGGCCCGACTTCGCCAATGTTGAGCGGGGCAATGTCCAGATACGCCACGCGCCCGGCCAGTGTCTCGCTCGACTGGCGCATCAAATCCAGTGCGGCCGAGCCCAACAGCAGAAACTGCCCACTGCGCTGCCCGGCCTGGCGCTGGTCGTCGATGATGCCGCGCAAGACTTCAAACATGCCGGGGGCGCGATGAATCTCATCCAGGATCACCAGTTTTCCCTGCTGGGCGCGCAGGTAAGTGTCTGCATCGTCAAGCCGCAGTCGGTCTGCCGGGCGTTCAAGATCGAGGTAAACCGCGCCCTCTGGCCAGTCGCTGGCTATTTTGCGGGCCAGCGTGGTTTTGCCCACCTGGCGCGGCCCCAGCAGCACGACTACGGGGCTTTGGAGCAGTTTTTGGCGGACAGCAGTTTCAGCTTGGCGCGGAATCATCATAGTAATTTTAACTTTAAATATTAATATTGCAATGTTTATGTGTCATAGCACTTTCATTGATGACACGTGATCTGGTCCGAATCCAGGACTTTCCCCGCATCACGTGTTCGTTGGCGGCGTTTGCGACGCTATCAAAATTATAGCTGTCTACGCAGTAGCAGCGGTGCCTGCAAGTCGTTCCAATGCAACAAACAGGCTGAATTCGAGAGCCGACACTGCGCAACAGGCGCATAATGGCACGCGAACAATCTCAGGGGCGGGATAACAACAATGGCAACCCTCATACCGGCGCTTGGCGCCTGCGTTTCGCGGATGACAGGCGGCGAGCGCCGCTTGGCCGAACGGCTGGAACAAAAGCTCGACGCCGACTACCTGCTCTGGTACGACGTGCCCATGGGGCCCAAGAACGCCCACCCCGACTTTTGTGTGATGCACCCGCGCAGGGGCATTCTGGTGCTGGAGGTGAAAGACTGGAAGCTCTCCACCATTCAGCAAGCCGACAAGCAGACCTGGGAAATCATCCCCGACGGTGTCCCCAAAAGCGTCATCAACCCACTGGAGCAAGCCCGCCAATACGCGCACCAGGTGGTCAACGCCCTGGAGCGCGATCCGCAACTGGTGCAGCCCGATGGCACACACGCGGGCAAGCTGGCATTCCCCTGGAGCTATGGCGTGGTGTTGACCAACATCACGCGCAAGCAGTTTGAAACCGCAGAACTGCAACATGCCATCGAACCGCACCGCGTGCTGTGCCAGGATGAAATGCTGGAGAGCGTGGGCGCCGAAGAACTGCAAAGCCGGCTGTGGGACATGTTCCCGTACATGATGCGCGGCGTCATGAGCCTGCCGCAACTGGACCGCGTGCGCTGGATCATGTTCCCGCAGGTGCGGGTGCCAACACAGACTGCGCTGTTTGACGACGCGGATGCCGACGCCGAAATGCCCAGCATCATGCGCGTGATGGACATCCAGCAGGAGCAACTGGCCCGAAGCCTGGGCGATGGCCACCGCGTGATTCACGGCGTGGCGGGCTCGGGCAAGACCATGATCCTGGGCTACCGCGCAGAGTACCTGGCGCAGGCCAGTACCGCCACCAGCAAACCCATCCTCATCCTTTGCTTTAACGAGCCGCTGGGCGTCAAGCTGCACAGCGTGATGGAAGCCAAGGGCCTGAGTAGCAAGGTGCATGTGCGGCATTTCCACAAATGGTGCCGCGACCAATTGGTGGCCTTTGGGCAGACGCTGCCGGATAGCCGCCTTTCTGTGTCCGCCAAGATGGACGACATGGTGCACCGCGTTATCACCGCCGTGGACCGCAAGCAAATCCCCAGCGGGCAATACCAGGCCGTGCTGATTGACGAAGGCCACGACTTCGCGCCCGAGTGGCTCAAGCTGGTCACGCAGATGGTGGACCCGGCCACCAACAGCCTGCTGGTGCTGTACGACGACGCGCAAAGCATTTACGAACGCCGAACCTCACGTGACGGCAGCAAGCCGTTCAGCTTCAAGAGCGTGGGCATTCAGGCGCAGGGCCGCACCACCATCCTGAGGATCAACTACCGCAACA